>JBDLQR010000342.1:0-34289 GCA_039800485.1 Pseudomonadota bacterium | reverse complement strand
GAAAGCACCCAGCAGGGCTTCCGGGGTACCGCCATGGTTGAGCTGGCCGAACCCGGTGACGATGAGCTGGCGGCGGCAGTGCAGGCCGCAATCCCCGCCGCCTTGCCCCAGGTTCCGCCAGGTGGACCCAAGGCGGGTGATGTCTACAAGAACGTGAAGGTGCTCGGGCATCTGGACGCTGGCCAGTTCGGACGCTTGATGGCCAGCATCACAGCATGGGTTGCGCCCAAGGAGGGTTGCGCCTACTGCCACGAAGCTGCCAATTTCGCCGATGACTCCAAATACACCAAGGTGGTGTCGCGGCGGATGATCGAGATGACGCTCGCCATCAATGGCGGCTGGAAGGATCACGTCGGGGAAACCGGCGTCACCTGCTACACCTGCCATGGTGGACAGCATATTCCGGCAAATCTCTGGTCACGCGACCCCGGACCTGATCGCAGATCCCGCTTTGATGGCAACCAGGATGGACAGAATTCACCCGTCCGTAGCGTCGGCCTGTCATCCTTGCCTTTCGATCCCTATACGCCCTTCCTGCTGGGCGCCTCCGAGATTCGGGTGAACGCGCCGCAGGCTCTGCCCACCGAGCCCGCTCATGCGCCGGACATCCTTTCAGCCGAACGCACTTACGGCTTGATGATGCACATGTCTGATTCGCTCGGCGTGAACTGCACCTTCTGCCACAACTCCAGAGCCTTCGCCGTCTGGGAGGAGAGCAACCCTCAGCGCGCGACCGCCTGGCACGGCATCCGGATGGTCCGTCAAATCAATACCGATTACATGGAGCCGCTGGCCTCCGTGTTTCCGGAAAACCGTCTGGGGCCATTGGGTGATCCCCTCAAGGCCAATTGCAGCACCTGCCACCAGGGTCTCAACAAGCCGTTGGGTGGTGTCAGCATGCTGAAGGATCACCCCGAGCTGGGTGGCCCTGCGCCGGCAGTGGTGAAGGAGTAAAGAAAGCGGGCGGCAGGTCGAGGTCGGCGCGGCGTCAGGGGAGCCGGCTGCGCTGATACAGATCACAAAGGTGTGCCACCAACGCACCTGACAGAGCCACCAGCGCCGGGAGCAATCCGGCTTCCGACAGCACGGCCCGCAGCGCTGCCAGCAGAAAAACACCCGACGCCAGATTGGCAAGCCACGGCCGCGCGAAGGCACGAACTGCGTGCTTCCTTCGAGTGACCCACCAGAGTAGACAAGACTCCATCACTACGAGGACCAGGATCCCGTCCACTGCCCACAGAGGGAGTGAACCCGGGAGCGCGGGCATGTCAGAAGTACGACGTGCCTGGTGTCCCGGCCAGCACCGTCTTCATGGGGCGACGAGGCCCATGAGGTGGGCCATGTCCTTGAAGAAAATCCGTGCATGCGCGAGAGGCTTGGCGCGGACCAGCCGCTTGTTCAGATAAGCCTCCCACGTCAGTTCCTGCACGTCGCGGTCCCGACACATACTGACGAAGCGCTCGCGACGCTTGTCGTTGCGGTACCAGAAGCGCTGCATCATGCCGAGCACCCAGAACACACGGCCATGGGCTTTCATGAATCTCTTGCGTGCAAAGCCCAGCGCACGGGGGTTGCCGCTCTGCAGAAACTCACTGACGGCATCTGCCGCCAACCGGCCACCGGTCATCGCGTAATAGATGCCCTCACCTGATGCCGGTGCCACCACGCCTGCAGCATCGCCGGCCAGCACCACATTACGGCCATTGTCCCAGCGGGGGAGGGGCTTCAGCGGAATCGGCGCGCCCTCGCGACGCAGGGTTTCCGCCTCGGCCAGACCGGTATCGGCGCGGAGTCGGGACACAGACCCACGCAGGGAAAACCCTTTGTGCGCGCTTCCGCTGCCAACGCTTATCTTGTCTCCATGGGGGAAGACCCAACCATAAAAATCAGGTGAAATCGTGCCGCGATAATGCACGTCGCAGCGTGTTCCATCAAAAGCAGGCATGCTCGCGGGATCGGGTGTGCGGATGACCTCGTGGTAGGCGTACACGCATTCAAGCTGGTCCGCGCCGGGAATGTTTTCCTTCGCTACGCGCGAGGCGGCTCCATCCGCACCAATCAGTGCACGGGTGCTCACTTCACGGATCTCGCCGTCCTTCTGCTGATACTGCAAGGTCAGACTGCCATCCGTTTCCTGGCGACTGCCTTTGAAAAGCCCCTCGACACGAATTGCCCCCCGGGCCTCTGCCCGTTGGCGCAGCCACTCATCGAAAGTATCGCGATCGACCATGCCGACAAACCCGCCCTTGGAGATCGGCATGTCCACTTCACGCAACGTGGGCGACACGATACAGGCTCGCGTGGCGTGTGCGACCAGCAGGTGCTCCGGTATGTCGAATTCGCGCAGCAGCTGCGGCGGAACCGCGCCTCCACAGGGTTTAATCCGCCCCGCGCGATCCATCAGCATTACGCGCAGACCACGAGCCGCCAGATCGGCGGCAGCCGTGGCGCCAGCCGGCCCGCCTCCTACAACAACGGCATCAAGAATCTTCTGCTGTTCCATGACGGTTACTCCCTCGCTTCCAGCTGTGGTTCAGGTGTAGGCAGTGCTGCCTGTCTTCGGGTGCCGTGCTTGCAGGTTGGAGACGGTGAGCTGACCCGCAATGACGGCGGAGAGGAGGAAAAGCATCCCTTCGAGGCCAAACACCACCGAATAAGCCTGGGCCGGTGACGAGAGCAGCGCATGCGCGATGTCGCTCGCAGCAGTCCCTGCGAAGCCTCCCAGCCCGAAGGCAAAGGCTTGTGCAGCACCCCACAGACCCATGCGTACACCCTCCCGTGCCGCGGTTCCCTGTCCTGCATTGGCCATCATCGAGCCGATGGCCGCCACGGCAAATGCACCATTGGACGCGCCGAGCAGGAGTACCGTGAGACGCAAAGGCCAGTCCGGTCCGACCAGGCTTGCGAGCGAAATCGCCCACAGGGCAGCCGCCGATGCGAGACAGCCGGTAACCGTCCACATCTTCAGCGAGCCCAGCCAGCTGTTCTTGAAGTAGCTGCAGAGCACCGCTACACCCAGCATGCCCACGAACACACCTTGGTGCTGAACCCCGGACAGGCTGGTCGATTGGCCGACCGTATACTCGAAGACCACGCCTGCAAAAGGCTCCAGAATCAGATCCTGCGCGCTGTAGGCGAGCATCGAGATGAACACGAAAATGGTGAAGCGCCGTGCCTCAGGTTCGGCCCAGACCTGGGCCAACGCGGTGAGGAAGGGGACCTTGGGCGTCTGAACGGCCGCCGTCTCGACGAGCGTGGCAGGCAGTGCGTGTTTCTCGAGGCCAAAGACTGCGGCGAAGGTCACGGTCAGTGCCATGGCCACCACACTCGCCGTGACCTCCACCAAACGGATGTGCGTATAGGGGTCGAGGAATTTGCCGGCGAGCGTTGCCGTGACAGCGAAGCCCGCAATCATCATGAGCCAGACCACGCTCGCAGCCGCGGCCCTGCGGCCCGGGTCTACGCGCTTGGCAAGCAGGACGAGCAAGGAAGTGCCGGCGGCACCGACCCCGAGGCCGATCGCGAAATAGGCGATCAGGGCCATGATCGTTCCGAGCATGACGCTGTGGGCCAGCTGGGTCGTCGCCACTGCGGCGGCCACCGTGGCAGCCCCGAGCATGGTCATTCCACCGAGTATCCAGGGAGTACTGCGGCCACCCACATCGGAGCCGTAGCCCATGCGCGGGCGAAAGATCTGGGTTACGTAGTGCACCGCGACCAGCAGGCCGGGCAGCATGGCCGGCAATGCCAGCTCCACGACCATCACCCGGTTGAAGGTGGAGGTTGCCAGCACCACCATCGCGCCCAGCGCAGTCTGGACCAGCCCCAGACGAATGATTCCCAGCCAACCCAAGGTTGTTGCCATAAGAGCTTTCTCCTTCACCGCAGCGCGAATGCACTCAGGAGCATGCCGAGTACGTAGAGCGTGACGCCGAATCCGCTGTACCAGGTCGCGCGTGCCACGGGATCCCGCAACAGGCGCACCATCAGAAAAATCTGCAACATCAGCAGCACTCCCACGCCCACGGCATGCAGCGCGTGCCCCCAGGCTGCCAGCAAGCTCACCACCACCAGCTGGGCAGCCGCCATGAGCAGGCAAGCCACACGACAGGCGCCGGAGATTCCGAGCAGCACTGGAAGTGAGTCGATGCCGCACTGGCGGTCGCCCTGTACGGACTTGAAATCGTTGAGGGTCATGATGCCGTGAGCACCCGCGCTATAGAGGGCGGCCAGCGCCAGCGTCCTGTTTTCCGGCATCACGCCGTTCATCATGACCGCAGCACCTGTGGCCCAGGCGAGTCCCTCATAGCTGATCGCGCAAGCACTGTTGCCGAGCCAGCCGTTGCGTTTGAATCGGAAAGGTGGAGCGCTGTAGCCCCATGCGAGCAGCAGGGCAAGTACGGTGGCACCGAAGCCCCACGGACCGAGTGCCGGAGCGACGGCAAGTGAGAGCAATGTCCACACGCAAGCGACATACAACCCCCATCGTCCCGGTATGCGACCTGAGGGGATCGGCCGACCGGGCTCGTTGATGGCGTCCACATGCCGGTCGAACCAGTCGTTGACAGCCTGGCTGGTCCCGCAAACCAGCGGACCCGTCAGCAGCAAGCCGGTGAGCACCAGAATCCAGTGCCCTTCGAATGATTGGCCGGTCGATACCACGCCGCAGGCAAACGCCCACATCGGCGGGAACCACGTCACCGGCTTCAGCAGTTCGATTACGGAAGTGAAACCAGGGCGCGACACGGCATCAATTTATGCTTGACGCTTTCAAGCGTCAAACAAAATTTACACCTGCGCAGGGGCGTTTTTCAGTGATGGGGCGAGGCTATGGCGCCCCGCCGCCGGGTCAGGCTTCGTTGCCGGACTCGAGATCGCCCAGACCATGACGTCTGAGCTTGATGTACAGGCTCTGCCGGCTCAGTCCGAGCATTTCCGCAGCGGATGCACGGTTGTCCCCGGTCAGCTCGAGGGCAGCTTCGATGCACAGTCGTTCAATCATGTCAGTCGATTCGCGAACCAGCTCCTTGAGCGAGACTCGACCGATGAGTTCCGTCAACTGTTCCACGGGGGCCGCCAGATGCGGGGTGCGGGCGCCATCACGCCCGGCGACACGTCGCATGTCCCTCAGCATGAACGCCAGGCTGGGGGTTTCGGCGTTCAGCGCTGAAACCGCAGAAACCTCCACGTCCATGCTGGCGCCGAACTCTCCGCTGAGCACGCTGGAAAAGTGCCGCACCACGCCATGCTGCTGAAGGTTGGACAGAAGCACGCGCACGTCGACCGGAGAGCGACCGAGCCAGCGATCGAGCGACTTGCCGCGTGCCTGCTCGAAAGTACCGAGCTCTGCGGCGTCGAGAAAAGCGTTGTTGGCGGCAACAATCTGTCCTGCAGGATCCGTTACCACGAACCCGTCGGGGAAGCGGTCCATCAGCTGCGTCAGTTGCTGGGCAGGTGGTGTGGTTTTCTCGAGTACAGGACGCAAATCTGATGGCGCGAGACGCAGGAGCACATGCGCGACGTTTTCCTGCCGGAACAGCGAACCGGAGACCGCAAATTCGCGTCTTGCGGTGCCACGCCCGAGTGTGACCCGGACTTCTTCGCCGCGACCGGTGGCCCGCACAGTGTCGAGCAATCCCTGCAGCGTTTTGGAGCCCGGGCCTGACATCAGTTCGCTCAGTGCCAGGCCTATGACTTTCTTTCCTGCATGCCCCAGTAGCTGGGCCGCGGCCGGGTTCGCCTCGGTCACGACGCCAGACGTTGCATCAGCAACGACTACTGCCTCTGCCGTGGTCTGAAAGAGCAACCGGTAGCGGGTATCGACCTGGCGCAGGCGGGCATAGTCGTCTTCCAGAGCTTGCTGGGCCTCCAGCAGTTTCTGCTGCAGAGCTGCGGCGGCCCTCAGGTCACGCCCCATCGCCACAATCAGGCCTTGGGTGCCCACGTTTCCCGTGCGGTAGAGCACCGGAAAGTCGGCCTGACCTGTACCTACGGGATGATTGACCTGACGCCAGCGTGCGTTTTTCGCGGCACGCTCCTTCAGCAGCAAGGCAATCTTGTCGCGACTCTCGACCGTGACCGTGTCCACCCAGGGCTTGCCCAACCAGCTCCTGGTATCCAGTGTGGACAATTCCGGGTTGCCCACTGAGACATCCAGAATTCGCCCGGTCTTGTCGAGCAGCAGCGTGATATCGGATACGGCAGTCAGCAAGGAGCTTGCAGCCTTGCCGTCCAGAGTGGCGAGTGAGTGCTTCAAGGTGAATCAGTGCGGTCTGAGCGTTGCAGAGTTCAAATCGCCGGGCCACACGTGCGTCATCCGGCGCGCTTCCAGGTTCTTGATGAAATTTTCAGCATTGGCGACTGCCGAACGTGCATCCGAGGCCGTCAGGTCTGCGCCGACGCGTGCCACGTGAGCGGGATTGTCCGCGAACGCAGGGCCGCCGACCATGATACCAAGGTCCCGGTTGAGAGTGGCATCGCGACTGGCCTGAATAGTCCATGACAGCGCATCGAGGCCGGTCTGTGAGCCCAGGGAGAGTCCGAGCAGGTCGAAATGTGACTCGGCCAGCAGTTGGCGCAGGGCCGCGTCACTGTTGACGGTGTCTTCCCTGACCTCCCAGCCAGCGCGACGGAAGAATTCAGCCACCATCAGGACCCCGAAGCGATGCTGCTCTCCGGGTGCGGTGGTCACGAGGATGCGCAGCGGTGTCTGGCGCGGGCGCAACGCGCACTGCGCGCTGAAGGCGGGGGCCAGTTCGCGCATCACCTGTTGCAGGCGCATGAGCGCGATGGTGACGCCGGTGAAGTCCAGCAAGTCGTCTTCCCACAGTCTGCCGAGGCGGCGGGCAACCGGCGCGAGGAGATCGAGGAAAACGGCCTCCAGCGGCACGCCCCGTACGCGCTGTCCGTCCACTTCCTTCCAGACTGCCGCAAAGTCCCTGCTCTGCGTAAGACGGGTGAGCCTGTCGACATCAGCCGTGGTGACAGTTGGCAGATCGGTCGTTGGGGCCTGTTCGTTCAGCGGGGCGATGGTTTGATGTGCCAGAAGCAGCCTGGGGATGATGTCTGCTTCAATCGTGCGGAGGAGGCTTTCGAAACCTGTCTCGACCAAGTCAGGGGAGGTGTCCGGACCATCCTGCGCACCGGGCTTTTCTCGGCTCCGCCTGCGCGTGTTCTGGGCACCGATCTTGTTGGACATGGTCATGGGCTTATATCTCCCTGTCCTTTAAGGAGTTCAGGTTTGGATGCGGGTCATGGGTTTCTTCGGTACAGGTGCTTGACTCGATTCCATCTTGTTCATGTTGCAGCACCGCGAAATTTTCGCGGTGAGACGGTTCGATTCTGCCACGAACCCGCGGGGCTCCGATACCTGAGTTGCGATCATCCGGGCGACACCCGCGCATGTCAAACGGAATTAACGTCAACTTAGATTGACACTCGGGGTGTGGCAGGAATACGCTCAGGACAAAGGCTAGCCGGAGAAAGCGCGCCCATGTCCCAGGTCCCGCACAAGCCAGGGCTGTACACGACCGAGGAGCGTGCGCGGCGTGACAAAACCCTCTGGACAGTGGTCCAGGGTGTACTGGCCCCCGTACAGTTCATCGCCTTCCTTGTGAGCCTGGTGCTCGTGCTGCGCTATCTCGGAACCGGGCAGGGACTTGAGGTGGCCACACTCTCCGTGGTCATCAAGACGCTCCTGCTCTATACCATCATGGTGACTGGCTCGATCTGGGAAAAAGTCGTCTTCGGTTGCTGGCTTTTTGCCCGGCCTTTTTTCTGGGAAGACGTCTTCAGCATGCTGGTGCTGGGGCTGCACACGGCCTACCTCGTCGCCGTCTTCACCCATGCCCTGAACCCTGAACAGCAGATGCTGCTCGCGCTGGCTGCTTACGCGACCTATCTCGTCAATGCCACGCAATTCCTGGTGAAGCTGCGTGCGGCGCGCCTCGAAGCGAGGCATGTGTCGGCGTCCCGGTTGACACCCGTGGGAGGCATCGCGGGATGAGCCTTGTGGCCACGGCACTCCCCTTGCCATCGACCCGCCCCGTGCTGCGCGAGCGTGGCCAGCGTGAAGTCTTTTGCGGGCTCACCAGTATCGTGTGGCTGCACCGCAAGCTGCAGGATGCTTTTTTCCTGGTAGTGGGATCTCGCACCTGCGCTCATCTGGTGCAGTCTGCGGCCGGCGTGATGATTTTCGCAGAGCCGCGCTTCGGGACGGCAATCCTTACCGATCGCGACCTTGCGGGCATCGCCGATGCCAATACAGAGCTTGATCGTGTGTGCCGGGATCTGCTGGCGCGTCGCCCGGACATCAAGGCTCTGTTCCTCGTGGGCTCCTGCCCATCAGAAGTCATAAAACTCGATCTCGCGAATGCCGCAGAACGCCTGAACCGCGAGTTCTACCCCGAGGTGCGTGTACTGAGCTACTCGGGATCCGGGATCGAGACCACCTTCACGCAGGGCGAAGACAATGCCTTGCGGACACTGGTGCCGCTGTTGCCGGTGGACGACGCGCCACAGTTGTTGGTGGTGGGCTGTCTGGCGGACGTCGTCGAGGACCAGTTCCGGCGGCTCTTCGAGGCCTTGGGAATTGCCTCGGTGCACTTCCTGCCAGCGCGCAGGGCGAGGGAGCTGCCTCCAGTCGGGAAAGGCACCCGCGTACTGGCGGCCCAGCCTTTTGTGGGGGAAACGGCGCGCGCGCTCATCGCACGCGGTGCAACCCTGCTGGAAGCACCTTATCCGCTGGGCGTGGAAGGTACCAAGGCCTGGTTCTTGGCGGCTGCCCGCGCCTTCGGAGTCAGTGACGCGCATCTTTCAGCCTGCATCGAGCCCGCGGTTGCGCGGGCACGCCACGGTCTTGAACGGTACCGCTCCCTGCTGGCCGGCAAGCGACTGTTCTTCATGCCGGATTCGCAGTTGGAAATTCCCCTCGCACGCTTCCTCGGCGAGGAGCTCGGTATGGAAACGGTGGAGGCCGGGACCCCCTATCTCGACCAGCAGATGATGGCCTGCGAACTTGCGCGGCTCCCCGCGGCAATCCGTATAAGCGAGGGCCAGGATGTGGAGGCCCAGCTCGATCGCGTGCGGGCTGCCGCGCCAGACATCGTGGTGTGCGGCCTTGGCCTCGCCAATCCGCTTGAGGCGGAAGGCATCACGACCAAGTGGTCCATCGAACTCGTTTTTTCGCCCATCCAGGGCTTTGAGCAAGCGGCGGATCTGGCCGAGCTCTTTGCGCGGCCCTTGGTGCGGCGTGCGCGCCTGATGCTCTAGAGGCCCGTCATGGAACTTACCCTCTGGACTTATGAAGGCCCACCGCACATCGGTGCCATGCGCGTGGTGACCTCGATGCGCGAGCTGCACTACGTGCTGCACGCGCCGCAGGGCGACACCTATGCTGACCTGCTCTTCACCATGATCGAGCGCCAGGATCAGCGTCCACCCGTCACTTACACCACCTTCCAGGCACGCGACCTCGGCGGCGACACCGCTGGCTTGGTGAAGCAGACCGTTGCTGAGGCCTGTGCGCGCTTTCGTCCCCAGATGCTGCTGGTCGGGGAGTCCTGTACCGCTGAGCTTTTGCAGGACCAGGCAGGCACCCTGGCCGCGAGCATGGATCTTGGCGTTCCCGTCGTGGCGCTGGAGCTGCCGGCCTATTCGAAGAAGGAAAACTGGGGCGCGGCGGAAACGTTCTATCAGATCGTCCGCGCCGCGCTTTCGGAGCGGGTTTCAGAGGCAGTCGTCACGGAGGCGGGCCAGCAGGCTGGTGTACGCCGCCCTCGAGCCAATCTGCTCGGACCAACAGTGCTCGGCTTTCGTTGCCGGGATGACGTCATCGAAATCACCCGTTTGCTGTCGCGCCTGGGGGTGGACGTCAATGTGGTGGCACCCCTAGGCGCGACGCCTGCCGATCTTGCCCGACTGCCCGATGCCGACTTCAACATTGACCTCTATCCAGAGATATCGCGCACCACCTGTGTCTGGCTGGAGCGGAATTTCCGCCAGCCCTACACACGAACGGTACCGATGGGCGTAGGAGCCACCCGCGATTTCATGCGGGAAGTTGCCGAGCTCGCGGGCCTCGATCAGGAACGCATTCTGGAAAGTGAAATACCGGGTGCCAGCTCGCTGGCAGCATCCAGCTCTCGCCTGCCCTGGTATTCGCGCTCGGTGGACTCGACCTACCTCACCGGCAAGCGCGTTTTCATTTTTGGCGATGCCACCCATGCCATCGCTGCGGCCCGCGTCGCGCGGGACGAACTGGGTTTCGAAGTGGTGGGGCTTGGCTCATACAGTCGCGAATTCGGCCGTGAGCTGCGTGCCGCCGCGGGCCTCTACGGCCTCACCGCACTCATCACGGATGATTACCTCGCGGTTGAATCAGCCATCGCCGAGGCGGCCCCGGAGCTGGTCCTCGGCACGCAGATGGAGCGGCATATTGCCAAGCGTCTGGGCATAGCCTGCGCGGTGATCTCCACACCCATCCATGTTCAGGACGTACCGGCCCGGTACAGCCCGGTGTACGGGTTCGAGGGCGCGAACGTCATCTTTGACAGTTGGGTTCACCCCTTGGTGATGGGGCTGGAGGAACATCTGCTGCAGATGTTCAGGGAAGACTTCGAGTTCAACGACCGGGCAGTACCCTCGCACCTCGGCAAGGGCATTGCCGTGCAGCCCTCCCCACCGAAAGCCGGCCCGCCCACAGAAGAAGGTGACCAGGATGCTCCGGCTCCCCCGCAGTGGGCGCCCGAAACGGAACAGGAGCTGCGCAAGATTCCGTTCTTCGTCCGTGGCAAGGCGCGACGCAACACCGAGCGTTTCGCGCGCGAAAGAGGCTTGGCCATGATTACCGTGGAGACACTCTACGATGCCAAAGCCCACTTCGGTCGCTGAGGCGACGCCTTTGCGGCTGGTGCTGGTCACCATGGACCGGCATCTGGCCGGTGCTGCCGAGCGTGCCGCGACCGCCGTTGCACGTGTGCTGCCGGGCTTCCGTTTCGTGATGCACGCCGCTTCCGATTGGGGCAGTGATGCCGACGCACTCCAGCGCTGCGTCGATGACATCGGCAAGGCCGACATCGTGGTCGCAACCATGCTGTTCATGGAAGACCACTACCAACCTGTGCTGGAAGCTCTTCGGCAACGGCGGGAACACTGTGATGCGATGGCCTGTGTGCTCTGCGCTGCCGAAGTCACGCGCCTCACGCGTCTCGGCCGCTTCGACATGCAATCCCGTCAGAGCGGTGGACCTCTCGCGTTCCTGAAGCGCTTGAGGGGATCGCGCTCCCAGGGCAGCGGTGCTGGTGAACAGCAGATGAAGATGCTGAGACGCCTGCCCCGGTTGCTTCGTTTCATCCCCGGTACTGCGCAGGACGTACGCGCCTATTTCCTCGTGTTGCAATACTGGCTCTCCGGGTCTGAGGAGAACATCGCGGGCCTCATGCGTTTCCTTGTACAGCGCTATGCAGGCGCTGAGCGCGAAGGTCTGCGCAAGGCTGCCAAGGCTCCGGATCCTGTGGATTACCCGGATACCGGCATCTACCACCCGCGCATGAAGGGTCGTCTCGGAACCGATATCCGCAAGTTGCCCTCCATGGGCGGAGCCCAAGGCAAGGGAACGGTCGGCCTGCTTCTGATGCGCTCCTATCTGCTCGCTGGCAACACCCGCCACTACGATGGCGTGATTGAAGCCTTGGAAGCCCGGGGGCTCAGGGTGATTCCGGCCTTTGCTTCCGGCCTCGATGCGAGACCGGCAATCACCCGCTACTTCCATGTTGAAGGCAAGCCCATCGTCGACGCGGTTGTATCCATGACCGGCTTCTCCCTGGTCGGTGGTCCTGCTTACAACGATGCGAGTGCCGCCGAGGAAGTGCTGGCAGGACTCGATGTGCCCTATCTGTCCGTGACACCCGTCGAGTTTCAGTCGCTCGATCAATGGGAGGCGTCTGCCCAGGGTTTGATGCCGGTAGAAGCCACGATGATGGTGTCCTTGCCGGAACTGGATGGCAGCATCATCCCCATGGTCTTCGGGGGGCGACGTGAAGGCGGGAGCGCTCCGGGGCGCGGGCGGGATCCGCACGAGATGCAGGTCCACCCCGAGCGGGCGAACATGCTGGCCGCCCGCGTCGAGAAGCTCGTGGCCTTGAGGCATCGGCGCAACGCGGACAAACGTCTCGGCATCGTGCTGTTCAACTTTCCGCCCAATGCGGGGAATACCGGTACGGCTGCCCACCTTGCCGTGTTCGAATCCCTGTTCAATGTTCTGAGCGGCCTGAAGCGTGAGGGTTACGGCGTGGAGTTGCCCGAGTCCGTGGATGCCCTGCGCGAGCGCATCATTGTGGGCAACGCCGCCCGGTACGGAGCCCTGGCCAATGTACATGCCAGAATCCCTGCGGCCGACCATGTGCGTCGCGAGAAATGGCTGGAGGAGATCGAGCGTCAATGGGGGCCGGCGCCCGGCAGAGAACAAAGCGACGGAAGTCACCTCTTTGTCCTTGGCGCGCAGTTCGGAAACATCTTTATCGGTATTCAACCTGCCTTCGGTTACGAGGGCGATCCGATGCGTCTGCTCTTCGAGCGCGGCTTTGCGCCTACCCATGCGTTTGCAGCCTTCTACACTTGGCTGCGTGAGGATTTCCGGGCCGATGCGGTCCTGCATTTCGGCACGCATGGGGCGCTCGAATTCATGCCGGGCAAACAGGTGGGAATGTCGGAGGCGTGCTGGCCTGATCGCCTCATCCGCGATTTGCCCAATGTCTATCTTTACGCCTCCAACAATCCTTCCGAAGGTACGATCGCAAAGCGGCGCGCCGCCGCCACGCTCGTCAGTTACCTGACACCTCCGGTGACGCATGCAGGGCTTTATCGCGGCCTGTCAGACCTCAAGGCGCTGCTGGAGCGATGGCGGGAGCTGCCGCCGGACATGCAGACAGAGCGTCTGCAGCTGGCAGGATTGATCCAGGCCCAGGGCAGTGCCCTGGAGCTTTGTGAGGCCGAGCCGGCCTGGCCTGCAGAGAGCTGCGAGACGCGTGCATTGCTTCTGCTCGACGCCATGCGAGAGCTCGAGACTGCGCTCATCCCCCACGGCTTGCATGTCGTGGGCGCGGCCCCGACGCGCGAGGAACGCGTGGAACTGCTCTCGGCCATGCACGAATCGCTGCAGGGTTCGGAGCCGGTCGCCGGGCTGATCGAAGCCTTGGTCGAGGGTACAAATGCAGAGCTCGCGGCGACGCATCCGGAGCTGGCACGTGCGGCCCGACTGTTGGCCGAAGACTCCGAGATTCCGGCTCTCTCGCGTGCTCTGTCCGCGCGCTTCATTCGTCCGGTCGCTGGCGCGGATCTGTTGCGCAACCCGACCGTCCTGCCCACCGGGCGCAACCTGCATGGGTTCGATCCCTTCAAGCTGCCGAGCGCCAGCGCGGTGCATGCAGGCGGCGTGCAGGCGCAAAAACTGCTTGCACGGTATGTGGCGGATGCAGGCAGTCTGCCGGAGTCCGTAGCGCTGGTGCTGTGGGGTACAGACAATCTCAAGAGTGAGGGCGGGCCGATAGCGCAGGTCCTCGCACTCGTGGGGGCGCGCCCGAGATTCGACGGGTATGGACGCCTGGCCGGGGCTGAGCTGGTTCCGCTTGCAGAGCTCGGCAGGCCCCGTATCGATGTGATTGTCACCTTGTCCGGCATTTTCCGGGATCTGCTGCCCCTGCAGACCCGACTCCTTGCCGAAGCCTTCTTCCTCGCGGCGCAGGCCGATGAACCGCCGGAAGCCAATTTCGTGCGCAAGCATGCGTTGGAATACCAGCAGGCGCACGGCGGTGATCTCGAAACCGCGGCCTTGCGCGTGTTCGGCAATGCCGATGGCGCCTATGGCGCCAACGTCAATCACCTCATCGACAACGGTCGCTGGGATGATGAGGATGAAATTGCAGAAACCTACACGCGCCGCAAGAGTTTTGCCTACGGCCGCAATGGCAAGCCTACCGCCCAGCCGGAGCTGCTGGGGGCTGTGCTGTCACGCGTGGAGCTTGCTTACCAGAACCTGGATTCGGTCGAGCTGGGCGTTACCACCATAGATCAGTACTTCGACACCCTTGGCGGTATCTCCCGTGCCATCGGTCGGGCCCGTGGGAGTGCACCCGGTGTTTACGTCGGGGACCAGACACAAGGGGAAGGAACCGTCCGCTCCCTCTCCGAGCAGGTTGCCCTGGAGACTCGAACCCGCGTACTCAATCCCAAATGGCATGAAGGCATGCTCAAGCATGGCTACGAGGGTGTCCGCCAGATCGAGGCGGCGGTCACCAATACCATGGGCTGGTCAGCCACCACCGGTCAGGTGGCTCCCTGGGTTTACCAGCAGATCACCGAGACCTTTGTCCAGGATCAGGAAATGTATGAGCGCCTTGCTGCGCTCAACCCTCACGCGACCGCCAGGGTCGCCAACCGGCTGCTTGAAGCCAGCCATCGCAAATACTGGGAACCCGACACGGAAACCCTGGAGGCGCTGCAAAAAGCCAGCGAAGACCTCGAGGATCGTCTGGAGGGTGTCTGCCAGGAGGTCGCCGCATGAATATCGCCACTGTGCCTTTTCCGAAACCCGGACAGACCGGTCGCCGTCCGGATGGCGAGGGTAGCCAGCAGGTTGCTCTCGACATGTCCACCAACATCGGCAAGGCCAAAGTCTTTGCCGTGTATGGGAAGGGCGGTATCGGCAAGAGCACGACCTCGTCCAATCTCTCCGTCGCCTTTTCGAAGCTCGGCAAACGCGTGCTGCAGATAGGCTGCGATCCCAAGCATGATTCGACCTTCACGCTTACCAAGAAACTGATGCCTACGGTCATCGACGTGCTGGAATCCGTGGATTTTCACGCCGAGGAATTGCGTCCGGAAGATTTCGTCTACCAGGGTTACAACGGCGTGATGTGCGTTGAGGCAGGCGGGCCGCCAGCCGGTACTGGTTGCGGCGGTTATGTGGTCGGGCAGACGGTGAAGCTGCTGAAGGAGCATCACCTGCTCGAGGATACGGATGTCGTGATCTTCGATGTGCTCGGGGACGTGGTCTGCGGTGGCTTCGCGGCACCGTTGCAGCATGCCGATCGTGCACTGATCGTGTCAGCCAACGACTTCGATTCCATCTTCGCGATGAACCGCATCATCGCCGCGATCCAGGCCAAGTCGAAGAACTACAAGGTCAGGCTCGGCGGCGTGATTGCCAATCGCAGTACCGGTACCGATCAGATAGATCGCTTCAACGAACGTGTCGGGCTGAAGACCATGGCGCATTTCCCGGATCTCGATGTCATCCGGCGCAGCCGCCTCAAGAAGTCGACCCTGTTTGAAATGGAGGCATCGCCGGAGCTGGAGGCTGTCCAGCAGGAGTACATGAGACTGGCAGCGACCCTTTGGGCTGGCACCGACCCACTGGAATCGGAAACGCTGCCGGATCGCGAAATCTTCGATCTGCTCGGGTTTGACTGAGCATGGCTAGTTCCTATCTCCAAAGACGCGGGCAGGTGGAAACCTACTTCGATCGCACGGCTGCCGACGCGTGGGCCCGATTGACCTCCGATGCCCCGGTCTCGCGAATCCGCGCAACAGTCCGCGCAGGGCGGGATCGCATGCGGGCAACCCTGCTTGATTACCTGCCACAGGATCTCGGTGGCAGGCGCATTCTCGACGCGGGCTGCGGAACCGGAGCGCTCGCAGTCGAGGCTGCGCGGCGTGGCGCGAAGGTGGTGGCGGTGGATATCTCTCCGACGCTGGTACAACTGGCTCGCGACCGTCTGCCGCGACAGGTTGGCACAGGCAGCGTCGAGTTCCATGTGGGCGACATGTTTGATGCCAGTCTTGGTGAATTCGATCACGTCGTGGCCATGGATTCGCTGATCCATTACAGAGCCGAAGATGTAGTGACCGTGCTTGCCGGGTTCGGCGCCCGCACCCGTGAGTCGCTGGTCTTCACCTTCGCCCCCAGCACTTTCGCCCTGGCCCTGATGCATACCGTGGGTCGGGTGTTTCCGCGCGGGAATCGTGCCCCGTCGATCGAACCCGTGAGGCAGCAACGGCTTCATCAGTTGCTGGCGACGCATCCACAGATGCGCGCATGGCGGCCGGGGCGTAGCGAGGTCATCCGGGCTGGCTTCTATATTTCCCAGGCCCAGGAGCTCGTGCGCCCATGAAGCGTCAGGGTTTGGCCGTCGCAAGCGCCTGGTCGCGGCTCGCGCCGCGCTACCTGCCTTTCGCTGATGCGGCGAGTGAAACCCTGCCTCTGGCCAGGCTGCTGCGCCTGTCTTTGTTCCAGGTCTCGGTCGGCATGGCAATGGTACTCGCGCACGGCGTGCTCAATCGCGTGATGATCGTCGAGCTTGGGGTTGCGGCCTGGCTGGTCGCAATCATGGTCTCGCTGCCGCTGTTGTTCGCGCCGTTTCGCGTTTTCGTGGGCTTCCGGTCGGACACTCACAGATCTTTTCTCGGCTGGCGGCGTGTGCCTTACCTCTGGATGGGGACGCTCCTCCAGTTCGGTGGCTTCGCGATCATGCCGTTTGCCTTGCTGGTACTGTCCGGCGAAGGTGCGGGCTCGGCCGTCTATGGACAGGTCGGGGCCGCGCTGGCTTTCCTGCTGGTAGGTGCCGGCTTGCATACTACGCAGACGGCGGGCCTCGCCCTCGCCATGGATCTCGCGCGCCGGGAAGACCGCCCGCGCGTGGTGGCGCTGCTTCATTGTGTGCTGCTGCTCGGCATGATCGGCAGCGCGGTCGTTTTCGGTTGGCTGCTCGAGGCCTTTTCACCGCTGCGGTTGATTCGCGTGATCCAGGGTGCCGCCCTGATTACCCTGATGATCAATGTCATCGCGCTCTGGAAACAGGAAGCGCGGGATCCTGCGCGGACTGCGCCACATTTGCCGCGGGCAGACTTTGGCAGTGCATGGCGGGAGTTCAGCGCACAGCCGCACGTGCGGCGCTTTCTGCTGGCCGTGGCTCTGGGCACTGCGGGCTTCAGCATGCAGGACATTCTGCTTGAGCCCTATGGGGGGCAAGTGATGCAGCTTTCCGTGGGCGGTACCACCAGCCTGACGGCACTCATGGCGGGCGGCGCGCTGGGTGCGTTCATCATGGCCGGACGTCTGCTGCTGCGCGGGGGCGACCCTTGCCGCCTGGCAGGTATCGGTGGGGTCTCGGGTATCTCCGCGCTGGCCGCCATCGTGCTTGCCCAGCCCTTGCATTCGCCCGGACTGTTTCGCGCGGGAACCTTGCTTCTGGGTTTCGGTGCGGGACTCTTTGCGGTGGGCACACTCACGATCGCCACAGCCCTGCAGCGCACTGAACATCACACAGGTCTTGCCCTCGGTGCCTGGGGTGCCGTGCAGGCAACGGCTGCCGGCCTTTCCATTGCCATAGGCGGCGGTCTGCGCGATCTGGTCTCGGGGCTGGCAGATCAAGGCCTTTTGGGCAGCGTGTTGCGCGACCCAGCGACCGGGTATGCCGTCGTGTATCAGATTGAGATTCTTCTGCTCTTTGCCATGTTGGTGGCCCTCGGACCTTTGGTCCGCGTCGCGCCCGGCAGGAGTCAAACCCAGGGCACGGGCCGACTCGGCCTTGCCGATCTTCCCGGATGACAAGTCCAGATCGCTGATGGAGAAGCTGCCATGACGACCACCACAGGTGCAATTACGGGTTACATAGATGTGGCACAGCTGGTGCTGTACGCGTTCTGGATATTCTTTTTTGCGTTGATCTACTACCTGCGCCAGGAAGACAAGCGTGAGGGCTATCCGCTGGAGACCGATCCCTCCGACCCGGGCAGCCAGGGTATCAAGCAGGGTTATCCCAACCTGCCGGCGCCCAAGACCTTCCGCCTGCCTCATGGTGGCGAGGTGCTGGCGCCTGCACCGCGCGCTGAGCCCATGCTCCGCGCAAAACCGGTTGCCCCGTGGCCAGGTGCACCGCTGGAACCGACCGGCGACCCCATGCTCGATGGTGTAGGGCCTGCGGCCTGGGCGCCGCGTCACGACACGCCCGATCTCACGGTGGACGGCGCGCCGAAGATCGTGCCGCTGCGCGTGGCAACCGACTTCCATGTCGCAGGCGGAGATCCGGATCCCCGTGGCATGCCGGTGGTGGCTGCTGATGGCAAGGTTGCCGGTGAGGTGACGGACATCTGGATAGACCGGGCGGAATACGTCATCCGGTATCTGGAAGTTGCGGTCGCCGGGGAAAGCAAGCATGTCCTGCTGCCCATGAACTACGCCAAGGTCAGTCCGTCACGGCGTGATGTGACCGTCGTCTCGGTGCTTGCCAGGCACTTCTCGACGGTACCTGCCCTGCGCAATCCCGACCAGGTCACTTTCCTCGAGGAGGACAAGCTCGTCGCCTACTTTGCGGGTGGCTACCTGTATGCGACGCCAGAGCGCATGGGGCCGCTGCTGTGAATGAGCATGAGTTCGAGCCTGTCCCGGGCCTGCCTGCCGTCCTTCCACAGGGAGAGCGGATTCTCTGGCAAGGTGCCCCGGTCAGACGGGCGCTGGCGCGCCATGCCTTCCATGTGCGAGGTGTCAGCCTTTACTTTGCCGCGTTGCTTGTCTGGCATGGGTTTTCTGCCGGGGCAAGCGGCGCACAGGGCAGCCAATGGCTCGCAGCGCTCGCACCGACCCTGCTTGGCGCTGTCATCGGTCTCGGCATACTTCAGCTGCTGGCCTGGCTCAACGCGCGCAGCACGCTCTACACCTTGACCAATCGACGATTGGTGATGCGGTTTGGCGTGGCCATTCCCATGACGGTGAACATTCCCTTCTCGCGGCTGGAAGCAGCCGACCTGCGTGAGCACGGGGATCGCACCGGAGATCTCGCGCTGACGCTCGGTGCAGACTCACGTATCAGTTATCTGGTGTTCTGGCCCCATGTCAGGCCCTGGCATTTCGCGTGCGCCCAGCCCACCTTGCGCGCCATCGCCGAGCCCGGGCGGGTCGCTGATCTCCTGCGCCAAGCGGCCGTAGGCAGTACGGTCGAGACTTCTGGAACTGCGTCAGAGTGGGCATCCTCCGCTCCATGAGCAAAAGCACGCCCCACACTGCGTTCCTCGCGCCTGCGCGCCGGGGTCCGCGTGGCGCCCTGCCGGCTGCAATAGCCTTGGTGCTGTTCGTGTTGCTGGCCACGCTCATTGCATCACGCACTGAGCCGACGCTGCGGTCTGTGCAGGATTCACCACTTTCCACCCACCAACTGGTATTCCACGACCGATCTGATGGTGCCGTGGTGGTGACCTTCCCGGGTGCGCAACTCGAACGGCGAATCGTGCTCGCGCCGGGCACCCACAATTTCATTCGTGGTGTCATGCGGGGCCTGGCGCGTGACCGTCGCGCGCGCGGCGTCGGCTCCGAGGCAGTGTTTCAGCTTACGCAGTGGCGCGATGGCCGGCTGGAGCTGGCAGACCCTGCCACTGGTCGACGTATACCGCTGGAATCCTTCGGCCCGACCAATCTCGCTGAATTCCGCGCCCTCATTCATCCCTCACCCGATGCCTGAGTGCAGCGGACGGGAACACCCAGGAGAAATTTCATGAGCCGAGCACCAACCGCAGGGATCAGCGTGGATTCCACCCTCAAGGCCCAGCAAGAGGACATGCTCTCGCCCCGCTTCTACACCACGGATTTGAAGGCCATCGACGCCCTCGACATCAGTCCGGTCCGTCAGGAGTGGGAAGCGATGATGGATGAGTTCCGGCGCGACGGTAACCGTAATCACTTTGCGCGGGATGAATCCTTTCTGCAGGAGATCAAGGAGCTGCCGCCAGCGCTCCATGATGAGCTGATCGATTTCATGGTCAGCTCCTGCACTTCCGAGTACTCGGGCTGCATCCTCTACGCGGAGATCAGGAAAGCCATCAAGAACCCGGAAATACGCGAATTGTTTTCGTTCATGAGCCGGGACGAGGCCCGGCACGCAGGGTTCATCAACCAGGCACTCAAGGATTACGGGCGGGCCATCGATCTCAATCAGCTCGCGAAGCAGAAGAAATACACCTACTTCAAGCCCAAGTTCATCTACTACGCCACTTACCTTTCCGAGAAGATCGGCTATGCGCGGTACATCACGATATTCCGCCAGTTCGAGCGTCATCCGGAACGACGCTTCCACCCCATCTTTCGCTGGTTCGAACAGTGGTGCAATGACGAATTCCGTCATGGCGAAGCATTCGCGCTGATCATGCGGGCGAACCCGGGCCTGCTCTCGGGCCTCAACAAGCTCTGGATCAAGTTCTTCGTGCTGGCGGTGTACGCCACGATGTACGTGCGTGATCACACCCGGCCTGAGATCTACAAGGCTCTGGGGATGGATGCGACCACCTATGATTACAAAGTCTTCGATATCACCTCGGAGATCACTCGCCAGGTATTCCCTTTCACGGTGGATACGGACAATCCGGCTTTCCGCGCGGACCTCGAGCGATTGCTCGTCATTTCCCGCGCTTTTGGCGCCGCAAAAAAACGGGGCGGAATCCTTGGCGCCTTGCGTCGGGGATGGCTGGGGCTGAAAGGCGTCGCGACTTTCGTCCACCTGTACTGCATCCCGGTGCGCCATCATGAGCTGCCGCGCCAGGTAAGACTGGCTCCCTCATGGTGAGGCAGGAGCATCCTTGCTCATGCTGAGCTATCTGTTGCCGGTTCTGTCCGTAGTCCTGTCATGGTGGGCCGGCACGGCCCTCATCCTGCACCTGGACGGGCTCCCGCGTGCCACGTTCGGGCGCAGCATGCGCCAGGCAACGATTGTGATGCTGGGTGCGCTTGCCGGACTCGTCCTTTCGGCCGACAGCCATGAGACCCATGCCGCGTATGCCGCGTTCGGGTGCGCGCTCGTGCTGTGGGGTTGGCTCGAGATGAGCTTCCTGATGGGATTCATCACAGGCCCGAGAAAAATGCGCTGTGATGAAAGCGCGCGCGGCTGGCCGCGTTTCAGGGCGGCGGTGGGCACCCTGCTCTACCACGAGATTGCCTTGGCCGGGGGCGCGCTGCTGGTGCTGACCTTGACCTGGCAGGCGGCAAACAGGGTTGGACTCTGGACTTATCTCGTACTCTGGGTGATGCGGACCAGTGCCAAGATCAATGTATTCCTCGGCGTCAGAAATCTTTCCGAGGCCTTCCTGCCAGAACACCTTCGATACCTGGAGACCTATTTCAGGCGCGCACCGATGAACCTGTTCTTTCCGGTGGCGGTGACAGGAGCAACGATCGTGCTGACAGCGATTCTTGTCCTGATGCCGTCAGCCAACGCTGATCCCTTTGGCTTTACCGGCGCAATGCTGGTGGCTTCCTTGCTGTTCCTGGCGGTGCTGGAACATTGGTGCATGGTGATGCCTTTCCCGGTGGATGCTCTCTGGTCATTGGGCTTGCGATCGCGCCTGCGACCAGGTACCAACAGAGAGAACCCGGGTGTTTCGCGGCGAGCCCGCGCCAATCGCGTCACGCCGGCGCCCGTGGTGGGCCCGCCTCTGCTGCTGGCAGAGGCTTTGCACCGGGATCTCGCGCCATCCGCGCCGGAGCGGCCCGGACTCTGACTCCGATGGCCTCGGGCGTCTGGCGACGCGACCCTCTGCCGTGGCCGCACGCCGCGCCCAGCCGCATCGTGCCCGCCGCTGGAGTACGCTGGCACGTGCAGACCTCAGGCCAAGGGCCGGTGATGCTATTGGTTCATGGCGCCGGCGCTTCTACCCATTCCTGGCGCAGACTGCTTCCATTGTTGGCGCAAGATTTCATGGTGGTGGCCGTGGATCTGCCAGGACATGGCTTGTCTTCGCGGCCCGCGAGTGCAGCCGCCATGTCCCTGCCCGGCATGGCATCTTCACTGGCTGGCCTGCTGCAGGCGCTGGAAATAAAACCGGCAGTGGCGGTTGGACACTCCGCCGGAGCCGCCATTCTGGTTGCGATGAGCCTGTGGCACGAACACAGTCCCGCTGTGGTCATTGCACTCAATGGGGCGTTGTTGCCGCTGCCCGGACTGCGCGGAATGTTTTTTTCACCACTGGCAAAAATCACCGCCGCCAGTGGCTTGATTCCCAGACTCTGTGCCTGGCGTGCGACTGATCCCAGGGCAATCGAGCGCCTCATCGCCGGCACGGGCTCACGCCTCGATGCGGAGGGCGTCGCGCTCTATCAAAAACTTGCGTCGCATCCTCCGCACGTGGCGGCGACCCTCGACATGATGGCGCACTGGGATCTCACGCAATTCGTGCGCGACCTGCCCCGTCTTCGTTCTCCGCTGGAGCTGGTGGTGGGCGAAAAGGATCTTGCAGTGCTACCACGCCAGGCTGAGGAGGTAGCCACCCTCATGCAGGGTGTGGCAGTCCATCGCCTGAAGGGTCTGGGGCATCTTGCGCATGAAGAGGATCCGGAAGGTATCGCGACCCTCATCAAGCGGCTCTGTGAAGTACACGGCCTGACCGTGCCCACCTGACTTCAGGCGCTGCTGTCCACCCGCATCAGCAGATAATCCGTACCGTGGTACTGGAGATGCTTCAGTTCCCGCGTCATTCCGCGCAGCAGCCGCAGTGACAATTCTTCCTCCAGCGACGCCTCGTGCTCGCTCTCCGCCGGCACCGAAATCAACGCGGCCTCCACGTTCACGCTTGCCGGCGCGGAGATGTACTCGAGCTCCGCCTCGTGCTCGACCTCTCTGATGCGGACGTGCAATTGCGTTTTCGCACTTGCGGCGGCATCCCCGCCTTTCGACTGGTTCTCGAGCAGGAAAAGCAGGGATTCTTCTGCCACGAGCATCAGGCGATTGGCGGCCTGCTCGTCCCAGCCGAGGCGCGTGCAGAAGCCCTGCACCAGGGTTTTCAGTTGCGTGAGGGCACCCATCTCCAGCGGTACGCTCAGCTTGTCGCGCGTTCGCGTCTTCAGCGAGATGAAGCCCATCAGGATGATGGCGGTGAGGCCACCAGAAGTCGTGCCGTTGGAGAGAAACAGCTTGGCCCAGTCGGGCATCAGCTCGTTGAAGAGAAATCCGCCCTGGAAGCCTACACCCACCCAGAAACCAAGACATACCGCCACCCCGGCTTCGAAGCTCAGAGGCTCTTCGGTCACCATGCGTACGCCGTGACCAAACAGCAACACGAGCACCATCAACAGATATCCACCGGCAACCGGGCTCGGCAGAGCGGCGACCAGTGCGCCGATCTTGGGTGAAAAGGCGAGCAGAATCAGGAACAAGCCACCCCACACCCCTACCCGACGAGCAGCCACTCTGGTGAGTTCCATGATGCCTACGCTCATGGAATACACCGTGTTGGGTACCGTGCCCAGCAGTCCGGCGATGAAGCTGCCAACGCCATCGGCATTGATCGCCCCCTGTACGGAGCGGAAGTCTATAGGACGAGGTTCACGGAATGACGTGCGTTGAACTGCCAGACCGTCGGCATAAGTCTCGATACATCCCACCATCGTGATCAGTATAAAGGCCGGCAGCAAAGCCCAGAATTTCGCGTCCAGGGTCAGCGAGAGCCCGGGCCATTCACCCAGGGGAAGACCTATCCAGGGCGCAGCGGCAATGGGCGCGAGATCCACGAGGCCATACTGATAAGCGACGGTCGAGCCCACCACTACACCCATCAGCGGCGCCCACAGGCGCAGCATGTCCCGGGCGAACAGCGACACCACCACGATGGGCAGAAGGGTGGAGAGGAGAATAATCCCGGGAACATGGGTGCCTGCAAATTCAGGTGGCACTTTCTTGAACATGTTCCACACCACGGGCGCCACGCTGAGCGCCATCAGCATGAGTACCGTACCGCCCACTGCAGGCGTCAGCACGCGGCGCAGGGCGCCCATCTTGGCCGTGAACACGAAGGTGGCAAGTGACGCCGCGCAAACGAGGGTTGCCAGGAGCGGCAAGCCGCCTGCGCCTATCGCGCTCACGGAGACCGACACGAAAGCTACGTTCGAGCCCACGAAGAGAACGAAGCCGCCCCCGATGATGCCAATACGGCTGATCTGCAGCCAGGTGGAGAGTCCTGCCGCGATAAGCGCTGCGAAGACGAGCCAGGCGGAACTCGCGGCATCAAGACCGGCAGAGCGGGCCACGACCAAAGGAGTGACCATGACGCCCGTCACGATGAGGACGACTATCTGCGCCCCCAGACCGGCAGCCAGCGCGTGAGGGGGCTTTTCCTGAGGTTCGTACTTGACGAAATGTTTGACTGACATCGGATCCCCGCTGGCTTGAAGACTGCCGCAGGGTAGCAGGTGTGATGCAAGCACCCAACGGGCACGAGAGCAGGCGGCGTGGCGCCACAATCAGACGCCGAACCGGATCTGGTACAGCCAGGCCGCCAAGCCGCCAGCGAGGAAAAACAACAGCCCGAAAGCCAGCAGCCTCCGGCGTTTTTTGTGCAGCAACTCCGCCTGTGAGAATGCGGAAACGATGTAGGGAAGTCCGCCCGCCGGCGGGCGGCCCAGCAGGTTCACACCTTCCGCAGGAGCCTGCGTCACCGCGGCATCCGCAGTCGCGGCCGCGGCCTGTGTGCGCGCCGCCCGTCTGGCTTCTTCCCATTCGGCCAGGCTGACCCGACCATCCCGGTCCGCATCGAAACGGGCAATGAGCGCTGGCTGGTCTGATTTCCACTCCCGCAGCAGTTCGGCGGCGTGGTCGTCCGCATCAGGCTGCGGCACATGGCTGCCCAGGTTGCTGAGAAAGCCAAGCGCATAAAGCGGGTCATTCCGGTTGATACGTTCCTCGGTGAAGCGGTAGCGCCTGTTACCCGGATGATGGGCAAAAAAATCACTGAAGAAAGGCGTGGACCGGTTTATCCCGGAAAGAACGGAACGGGACTGCCAGACGTCCCGGTGGCGAGGATGCATCTCGGCCCCGACCGGATCGACCGCTACCCGTCCGGTAGAGTCCTCCAGCCAGAAAGTCTGATCGCTCTCGGCCCGCTGGATGACCTGCCAGCGCGTGCGGGAGAGCCCATTGCTGCCGCGATGGTGCTGGAGCTCCTCCACCCGGAAGCGATACCAGCAGCAGGGCAGGCCGGAGAGCGGCGCGGTGACTGGCGCGTCTTCACGGCCCCGCGCACGACCCTCGAATTCCCCATAGCCCTGATGCGCCCCTCGGGTGGTGGAGGTCGCAGTGTCCTCGATGAGGCGTGTACGGAAGAATACGCGGGCCGCCATCCAGGCCATGGTGGCCGCGAGCACGGCCAGCAGGATGATGACAGTCTGTATGCCTGCCGGATCTGCTGCCCTGAGATCCGCTTCCAGTGTCTCCAGCCACACCAGGGTCGCTCCGCTCAGCGACCAAACAAGGCCTTGAGATCGACATCCGCTTTTTCCGCCTCGCTGAAAGCCAGCAGCTCGCGTGGCCCGAACCCGAATCTGGCAGCCAGCAGATTGTCGGGAAACTGCTCAATGCGGATGTTGTTCAGGTTCACTGCATCGTTGTAGTACTCGCGGCGGTCGGCGATCTGGGACTCCAGCTGCGAGATACGGGCCTGCAGATGCTGGAAAGTCTGATCGGCTTTCAGATCGGGGTAGTTCTCCGCAACAGCGAACAGACTGGCAAGACCTGCCCGCATGGCCGTTTCCGCTGTTCCAAGCGCGGCCACGCTGCCGGCGGTGCGGGCGGTGCTGACGGCAGCTCTGGCCTCGGTCACGCGTTCGAGAACTTCCCGTTCATGCTGCATGTACTGTCGGCAGGTTTCCACGAGTTTGGGGAGCTCCTCGTGGCGCTGGCGCAGGATGACATCGATGTTCGACCAGGCCTGCGAGACATTGTGTTTGAGTCTCACAAGATTGTTGTAAATCACGATGACGTAGAACACGAGCACCGCGAGCACCGCGCCCGTGACGAAGGTTGAAAGCATCAGGACCTCCGGAGACTGGATGAGGAGTGTGTCGCGGAGATTGGGCCAGAAAGCGTCGAAGGAGGCAAATCATCCTTCCAACTGTATACATCAGGGTCTCAGGATCACTCGGCGCTTTCCAGATCCGCGATCTCGGCATAGTTCTCGATCACCTCGGACAGCGGGCGTGCGATGACTTTCTCCAGGCCTGGCTGCCGATCAAACTGGCTCTCCACTCCCAGGAAATCCGCGAGCGCTGAGCACATGGAGGCGTCGAAGGCACCTTGTGTATCCAGCATGCTCTCGTAATCAAAGGACAGCCTTCTGGCCTCAGGGATCATGTCATCCACCATGCGGGTAACCTGCCGGCGCTCGCGCATATCGGCCTCGAGCTTGTGCCGATTCACGCGCACCCTGACTTCTGGAGGGGGCGGGGCAACATCCTCACCCCGGTAGCGTTTGTAGCGTTGGGTCTGGGTTGCCACCTGGTCAGAAAGCAGCGAGTGAAACGGGTTGCGCCGCAGGTGTATCACTTTCAGATTCAGATCCCGCACATGATCGAGCAGCGCTGGCGGAGAAAAGGGCATGCGCCATGGCGCTGGCAGGTGCGCCAGATGTTCGTACTTGATGTCCACGAGCGACAGGTCATCAGCGGCATTGAGCTGCGTCAGATAGCGCGCGAACGTGGCGAGATTCTGTTCCGGGAAGATGGCGTCCGGTTGCTGCTTCAGATGGTCGCGATAGAAAGGGTAGAAGCCATGCGGCGTGTTCGAATTGAAGATTTCGAAGCGATCCGTGATGCGTGGATGCGTCCCCAGCATGTGGCGAAAGACAGTCGTTCCGGTGCGCACCCCCCCGACGAATACCACGCAGCGTTGGAGATCGCCGTCTGCGGCTGGCGGCGTTGACGGAGGTGCTGCAGGAGCTTCGGGAACGCCGTCCAGACCAAGCAAGCGCAGTAATTTTCTCATTTCAATCCGATGAGCGGCCCCGAGGGCGGCATTGGCTTTGAGACTGATGTTCCCCGCTTGTTAGAACGGGTTCCCCCGGTAGCGGCCGGTCGGGCCCCGGAGTTTAGCGGCGCAGGCGGCCACAAAGGCGCGTGAGGTGCGTTCAAGCTGGCCGGCGCAGCGCCGCTACAACGAATCATCAGGGGCTTCGAGGTTCCTGCGGGGGGTGTCCCCAAAGCGATGGCCGGAGGGAATGTCATGGGGTTTCTGTCAGAACATATTACGTCGTGGATGCCGGGGCGCATGCGCCAGCGGTCTCTACCCGTTGCTGCACGCAAGGTGCCGGAGCCATTCGCCGTCCCGGCGCTGGTGCACTTCTCCTATCACAAGTGCCTGACAGTCTATTTTCAGCGCATCATGCGCGAACTTGCAGAGGAGTTCGGCTTCTCTTATGCCCACTGCCAAAGCGATGCCTCGAAGTTTTGCCGCCTGCTGCACACCACAGCCGGCAAGCGCTTCATCAGCCTCAACAACGTACCAGTGCCCGGTATCGACGCAATGGCCGACCTTCGCGGCAGTCATTTCATCCGTGACCCCAGGGATCTGCTGGTCTCCGGCTACCGCTACCATCTATGGACAGAAGAAAAGGCGTTCCGGGATCCTTCCTTCGACTGGAGCGCAATCCTGGAGGACCCATGGTTTGCCGAGCACGTAGAGTCCGATCCGGCTCGCGCACCCCGCAACATATCCTATCTCGAGTACCTCAATACGCTTCCGATGGAGCGCGGCATGATTCTGGAAATGCTGCGTCTGGGGCCGGCGTTTCAGCAGATGAAGGACTGGAACTACCGCAACCCGCACATCGTCGAGATGCGCTACGAGGATATCATCGGCAGAGAGGCCGAGGCCATGGAGATAGTCTTCAGACATTACGGTTTGCGCGCGGATTTGCTTGCGCGCGGGCTGCAACTCGTAGAGGCCCATTCACTCAAGAATCAGCAGAAGGGCGGTGCAAGGCACGTCCGGAAAGGGACTGCAAGACAATGGGAGACCGAATTCTCACCCCGCATGCTGGAACTCTTCAATCTGCGGCATCAAAACCTTCTGGTGGTGCTCGGTTATGAACCTGCCTGAAGCTGCCATGTCCGGAAACCCCTTGCTGAGATCAGCCGCCAGAATCAGGAACCTGTTTGGTGGGGGCAATAACATCGCGCCTTGGCCAGACTCCGACTTCTGTCCGTTGCCGGAGCGAAAGGGGCAAAATCGAAACTATCGACGGTTCATTGTGCTTTCGCATGCAAGGTCCGGGACCAACATGCTGCAGAGCGCGCTCACCTGTCACCCGGAACTCATCACCTACGGAGAGTGTCTGCATCCCAACAAGATATTCTTCAAGGTCAGAGCGCCTGACTGGGACACTGGTGGCGTGTGGAAGGCCTGGCGCAATATTCATCCTGTCGCTTTCGTGCGCGATGTCATCTATCAAGCTTATGACGAAGGGGTTGCCGCGGCAGGGTTCAAGATCTTCCCGGAACACCTGGACCGACAGCCCGGGATGGAAGTGCTGTGGGACTGGCTTGCAACGGAGCAGGATATTGCCGTGATCAGTCTTCATCGCAAGGATCTTCTGGCCTATTTTCTCTCCCTGGAAGTTGCCCAGCGGGCACAGAGATGGATGTCGCTTCCGGACGCTCAGTGGGTACAGGAGCCGATCCCGATTGATCCGGAAAAGGCGGAACACACTTTCGAGCGACGTCTCCGGTATCAGTCCCTGATCCGGGAGCGTTTCGCGCACCATCCTTTCCTCGAGCTGACCTATGAGGACCTGACACGGGATACGCACTCAAGCCTCGAACGGATCCAGTCTCATCTGGGAGTGGAACCCCGTACCTTGGCCCCTACCACACTCAAGCAGGAGAACAGGCCGCTTTGCGAGGCGATTTCCAACTACCCGGAACTTGTGCGTCGGTGGCGGGGCACCCGCTGGGAATCCCTGCTGCCGGAATGAGATCTCTCACAGTGCGCGCGGCCGTATGGCTTGCCTCTGTATGCTTGCTGTCAATTGCCTCCGATATCGTCGGTGCGGACACGTCCGTCCTGTTCACAGTGGATGTGGAGTCCTACCAAGGCAGAACGCCAGAGCGGGACATCTTTGGCCGGCTGCCCGGGTATACGGGGGAATACGGTGTCCCCAGGATGCTCGAAATCCTGGCCGAGGAACACGCACCGGCCACGTTCTATCTCAATGTGTATGAGCTCCCCTTGCACGGGGAGGCACCGCTACGCGAGATTGCCACGCATATTCTGGAGGCCGAGCAGGATCTCCAACTGCACACCCATCCCTACCCCATGTTCGGCCGCAGGGGTATGTCTCACTTCGGTCAGGCAGAGCAGCGGGAGATTCTCGAGCAGGGCAGGTCACTGCTCGAGAGCTGGGGCGCGAAGGATATTGTTGCGCACAGGGCGGGCGCGTATCTCGCCAATACCGCCACCCTGCGCGCCCTGCGCCAGATCGGGATTGACGCAGACGCCTCGCTGAGCCCGGCGGTGATGTCGCCCCTGGCACGGGAAGGACATGTGCAGAACGATGTATTCGTGCACAAAGGGGTGATCGAGCTGCCGGTGACCTACTACTCGCAGCTGCGCGTGCCGGGATGGTCATCGTCGCGCTTTCTGGATATCGAAAGCAGCAGTCTCGACGAGCTGAGTACGGTGCTCGACCAGATGGCGGAGCGCAACGCATGTGCCGTGAACATCATGATGCACAGTTTCAGCTTCACTCGAAACGGCGTGCCGGATGAGCACATCATCCAGCGGTTCAGGGAAATCCTGCGACATGTAAATGCGCATCCCGACCTCACGGCCCGCAGCACCCGGGGCTTCGTCTCTGCGTGGCAGAAAGGAGAGCTGGAATGCTCTCCGGCAACGAGTTTCGTGCCACATACCGGTTTCTGGCTGACGTACCGGCGCGCGTGGGAACGGCTGGGGGAGGGCGGTATGAATGCGACGGTCGCTCTGGGGCCGCTGGTGTTGTTGCTGGCTCTGGCTCTCGTAATCGCCATCAGCCGATACAGGCGACGCGCGTGAATCCAGACGGCACGGTCCCTCAGCGGTCGGAGGAATATTCCGGAAGGCGTCCTCGGCTGCTCGTCTTTTCCACCTTGTTTCCGCATCCGGGCCAGCCTCAGGCGGGCTTGTTCATCCGCGAGCGCATGTTCCGGGTAGGCCGGGAGTTGCCGCTCATCGTGATGGCGCCCGTGCCCTGGTTTCCTTTCCAAGGACTGATACGCCTCTTCCGGCCGCATTTTCGTCCGCCCGCACCCCGCAAGGAAGTCCAGCAGGGATTCGAGGTCTTGCACCCCCGCTTCCTGTGTGTGCCGGGCATCGCAAAACGGCTCGATGGGCTGTTGCTGGCCATCTCCTGCTGGTGGTCACTGCGCAGCTTGCGCCAGCGCTTTGCCTTCGACCTGATCGACGCGCATTTCGCGTATCCGGATGGATACGCAGCCACCTTGCTGGGTCGTTGGTTGAAGGTTCCCGTCACGCTCACGCTGCGGGGTACGGAAGTGCGCCACGTCCGTGATCCTGCTCTGTTGCCCAGGGTGCGAAAGGCACTCACTCGGGCCTGTTGTGTCTTTTCAGTCTCGGCGTCCCTGCAGGCGCTGGCACGCGAGCAGGGTGTGCCCGCGCAACAGACTCAGGTGGTGGGTAATGGTGTGGACACGACCTGCTTCGCGCCCTTGGACCGCGCGGCAGCCCGGGCCCGTCTGGGGCTGCCTGACGATGCACATGTCCTGGTGACAGTCGGGGCCCTCGTGGAGCGCAAAGGCTTCCATCGTGTGCTGGAGATCATGCCTGCACTGCGCACCCGTTATCCCTCACTGCATTACCTCATCATCGGTGGCGCCAGCGCCGAGGGTGATTGGCGCTCCCAACTTGAGGCACAGGCGGCATCCGCCGGACTCTCCGGTCATGTGCATTTCCTGGGCGCCTTGTCGCCGGAAAACCTGTCCATGCCACTGTCTGCGGCGGATGTCTTTGTGCTGCCCACCCGCAATGAAGGCTGGGCGAATGTCATCCTCGAAGCCATGGCGTGCGGCCTGCCGGTGATCACGACGGACGTGGGAGGCAACTCGGAAGTGGTGGCCAGCCCGGAGGTCGGAAAAATCGTGGCTTTTGGTGATCAGGCGGCATTGACGGGCGCCGTGGCCGAGGCCCTGGCGCGAGACTGGAACCGGGCAGAGATCCGACGATACGCCGAGTCACACCACTGGGATCGCAAGATCTCTGCACTTGTCGAGGCGTTCCGTGAACTCGCCTGAGTCGCTCCGGCGTACGGGTGGGACTGATCGGCCCTTGGCACTCGGCGACCGGCTCTACCGCCTGTGCAAGCAGGTGGGACATGGGCTGCACGCGAGGCCAGTCGATCGGCGCCATGTCTTTGTAGCGGGCGTGCAGCGCTCGGGAACCAATCTGCTGATGCAGGTGCTTGATCGCGTCTGGGACACCGATGTCTACCATGAGACGGATTCGCGGGCCTTTGATCGCTACGAAATGCGTCCCCAGCCCGTGATCGAGGCCTTGATGAAGCGGTCACGCGCTCCCGTCTTCGTGCTCAAGTCGCTATGCGAACTGCAGGATCTGGAGGGCCTGATGAAGCGCCATGCGCCTGCAAAAACGCTCTGGATGCTGAGGGGGTACGAGGAGGTCACGCGCTCCATGCTGGCGTCCTTCGGTAACTTCGTGCGTCAGGCCCACCGGCTGGCCGCAGACAAGGCAGGTTCGGATTGGCGCGGTCGAGGCATGTCGGACGCTACCCAGGAAGTCCTGCGCGAGGCAGTTGAAGACGGCCTTGATGAGGCCTCTGCAGCGGCGCTGATGTGGTACTACCGGAATGTGCTGTTTTTCGAACAGGGTTTCGCCAACCATCCTGAGGTCCGGGTGGTGCGCTATGAATCACTGCTGGAGGATCCGCAGCTGGAGTGTGGTCACATCGCCACCTTTCTGGAACTGCCGTTGTCCCAGAGGGCGGTAGCGGCCATCGCGCCACGCACCGCCGTATCTTCAGGGGGTGTACCAGTCTCGCCTCTGGTCCGTCGCCATTGCGATGCCCTGATGCGCCGCTTCGCAGTGCTTTAGCTGCGAGCGTCGAGCTTTGCTATGCTCCGGGGCGCCGGGAATGCCGTCGCGGTCCCGGATGTCCCTCATGGGACGCACTCCAACCAGATTCAAGGACTCTTCATGAAGCGTTTCCTCGCCCTGCTGGGTGCATTGCTGATCGTGCTCGTCGCCGGCTGCGGCCAACAGCAATCCGCCTCCGAAATCCGTATTGCGGTCACGCCCGCTTCGCCGCCGAATCTGTTCGAGGAGAATGGCAAGATGGCCGGTATCGACCTCGATCTCTTCAACGGTTTCTGCAAAAAAGCCGGCTGCACGCCGGTGTTCACCGCATACGACTGGCAAGGCATGCTGGGTGCTGTGGTAGGTGGGCAGGCCGATATCGCTTTCTCCGGGATTTCCATCACCGACAAGCGCAAGGAAGTGATGGACTTCTCCAAGCCCTACATGGAGAACACCTGGAATCTGGTCAGCATGCAGGCACGTGGTATCACCATCGCCAGTCTGGATGATTTGAAGCAATACTCCATCGGCTATCCGCGCGGAATGGCCTACAGCGATTTCATCAAGAACGAACTTGAGCCCAAAGGCATCTACACACTCGACAAGGTCAAGCTCTACCCTTCGTACAACGAGGTTCTCGCCGACCTGCAGAATGGCAATCTTGATCTGGCCTTCCTCGATGGTACGGTGGCCGCGGTGCATCGCAAGAAGCTTCCGATCACGGACAGCTGGGTGTTTTCGGGCTTTGACCGTTTCGGTTTCGCCTTCCCCAAGGATTCAAAACTGCGGGCTGACTTTGACGCCTACCTGGAGTCGCTGCCGCCTGCCGAGTTGCAAGCCATCATCGATCGCTGGCTGAAGTAGGCACTCAGGCGCAGCGGCATCCCGCGTGAATTTCGGGAAGATCCTCTGGCTGCTCGCCCAAGGAGTGGGGCAGACGGTGCTTGTGACCCTGTCCTGCATGCTGACAGGCCTCTGCGCAGGCCTGGCCGTCGTTGTACTGCGACGCTTGCAGATTCGCGGCACGGGCTGGCTGCTGGAGGTCTACACCTATGTCTTCCGCGCAGTGCCCGTGCTGGTACTGCTGTTCATCATTTTCTTCGGCTTCCCTGCCATCGGGATCAAGGTTCCGCCACTGCTGTCGATGATGCTGAGTCTTGGCCTGATCGCCGGGGCCTATCTGGGCGAGGTTTTCAGGGGCGCCATGGAGTCACTGGACCCCCAGGAGCTGGTGGCGGCCGAAGCCATGGGCTTGGGGCGCGGGCAGATCCTCGTGTCCATAGAGTTGCCACAGATGCTGAGGCTTGCAGTGCCCGGCATGCTGAATGAGTTCACCACCGTGCTGAAGTACTCGCCGTTCGCCTATACGGTGGGGATCCCGGAGATCACCCGCCAGGCGACGGCCTTGGCTTCCACCACCCTGCGCGGGGTGGAAATCTACCTCGCGGCCGGCCTGCTCTACTTTGGTATCTACCAGCTGTTGCGGTTGGGGGTGCGCACAGTGGAAAAGCGGTTCGAGATCCCCGGCTTCGGGACACACTGAGAGACCCCCATGGCGCTGCTCGAAGTCAAAGGTCTGGTGAAACGCTTCGGTGATCGCACCGTGCTGAAAGGGATCGATTTCTCCCTGGCGGAAGGGGAGACCAAAGTCATCATGGGGCCCTCCGGTTGCGGGAAATCCACCCTGCTGCGCTGCCTCAACCGGCTCATCGACCCGGACGAAGGCCAAATCCTGTTCCGCGGGGAGGATGTGACCCGGGCCGACACGGATGTGCGTCTGTTGCGCCAGCGCATCGGCTTCGTCTTCCAGCAGTTCGCACTTTACCGGCACCTCACTGCGCTGGAAAACGTGACCCTTGCCTTGCGCAAGCTGAAAGGACTGTCCAGCCGCGACGCCGATGACAAAGCCCTGCTCGAGTTGCGGCGCATGGACATGGAAGAGCATCGTGCCAAATATCCGGCCCAGCTCTCGGGTGGACAGAAGCAGCGGGTAGCGATTGCGCGCGCGCTGGCCATGGATCCGGCGGTCCTGTTTTTTGACGAACCGACCTCGGCGCTCGATCCCGAGATGTCACGCGAGGTCGTGGCACTCATCAATCGCCTGCGCTTCGAGGGTGTGACCATGCTGTGCGTGACGCATGATGTGCTTCTGGCCCGCTATGTCACCGCCCAGGTCATCTTCATGGATGCCGGTGAAATCAGGGCGGAGGACGCCCCGGAGCGTCTGCTGAGCGGGCATCATGACGCGCGGATTCGCGAGTTCTTCGGCAATTCAGGCAGTTCCGATGCTTGAATTGGCCGGCTTCTCGCGAGAACTGGTGGCCTATGGTCCCCAGTTGCTGGAGGGGCTCTGGAAAACACTCATTCTGGCAGGCAGTGTCTCTCTCAGTGGCTTGGTGG
>JBDLQR010000341.1:0-2917 GCA_039800485.1 Pseudomonadota bacterium | reverse complement strand
GACATGCTGATTTCCGGTGGCTACAACGTCTATCCGCGTGAAGTGGAAGATGTGCTGCTGGAATGCGAGGGCGTGGTGGAAGCCGCAGTGGTGGGTCTGCCCGACGAGAAATGGGGTGACCGCATCCATGCCGTGGTGGCGGGCCGCGAGGATCTGGATCCTGCGGCGGTGCTCGCCCATGCCAAGGCCCGGCTCGCCAATTACAAATGTCCGAAGGATCTGGAGCGCTGGGACGAACTGCCCAAGAGCGCAGCCAACAAGATCCTTCGCCGGGAAATCCGTGACCGCATCGTGGCCCGCGCCAAGGAAGCCTCATGAATACCCAACACCTCGCCCTGCACGGACTGGCCCTCAAGAAACACGCGGCAGCCTCACTGGTGGCTGCGGCGGTTGACCTGCCGGAAACCGAGGTTGCCACGCTGCTGGAAGACGCCACACACAAGGGGCGGGCAGTGGCGGTGCAGGGTGGATGGATGCTCTCCCCGGCCGGCAGGATGATTCTGGACGGCCAGTACGCACGGGTTTACGCCGAGCTTCGGGCAAACCCTGCCTTCATGCAGGCCTATGAGCGTTTCGAGCGCATCAACACGGAGCTGAAGCAGCTCATCACCGACTGGCAGACGCTGGAGGTCGGCGGGCAGAAGGTGCGCAATGATCACTCCAATCGCGAGCACGACGCGAAGATCATCGATCGCCTGGCTGATCTGCACGAGCGCTTCATGCCTGTGCTGAAAGTCCTTGCCCATCACCTGCCAAGACTGGCCGTGCATGGACGCAAGCTTGAGCAGGCACTCGACCGGGTGGATGCCGGCGCCATCGAGTGGGTCAGCGACGCCAAAACCGAGAGCTACCACACGGTGTGGTTCGAGATGCATGAGGATCTGCTGCGCATCCTCGGCCGCACCCGCGAAGAATGACCTCCGGCAGCAAGCGCTGCCTCTTTTTGTTGAATAGTTCTACACCATGACGCATTCCCCGGGACGCTGGATTCTCACGCTGGGTGGCAATGACCTCCCGGAAAAATCCCTGATAGGTGGCAAGGCCTGGTCAATTGCACGCATGCGCGCGCTGGACCTGCCCGTGCCCCCGGCCTTTGTCATCACCACCCGCGCCTGCGCCAGTTGGCTACAGACCGGCGAGATGCCCGAGGGCCTCTTCGACGAGCTTGATGCGGGCATGCAGTGGCTGCAGGCGGCTTCACATCGGCAGTTTGGCGGTGAGGTGCGGCCCTTGCTCGTGTCTGTGCGCTCGGGTGCCATGATCTCCATGCCCGGCATGATGGACACCGTGCTCAATCTCGGCATGAACGCCCGCACCGCTGCGGCGCTCGCGGCCGAAACCGCAGATGAGGCCTTCGCGCTCGATACCCACAAGCGCTTCCTCGACCTGTATGCACGCATCGTGTTGCGGGCGACTCTTCCCGAGCTCGAGGCAACGGCGGATATTGCCACGTGGCAGCAGGCCATTCTGGACGCGACGGGCCAGACGGTGCCGGAATCCCCGGAAGAGCAACTCAAGGGTGCTGTGGCCGCCGTATTCGAATCCTGGAATTCGCGGCGTGCGCGGCGTTACCGCGAGCATCACGGCATTGCCCATGATCTCGGCACCGCCGTGACGGTGCAGGCGATGGTGTTCGGCAATCTGGATGCGCGCTCGGGTACGGGCGTGCTCTTCAGTCGCAATCCGCTCATTGGCGATCCGGCGCCCTACGGTGAATATCTGGCGCGCGCACAGGGCGAGGACGTGGTGTCCGGTCGGCACACGCCACAGCCCTTGAGCGCACTGGCAGATGCCATGCCCGAGGTACACACCGCCCTGCTTGAGGCGGCAGACGTTCTCGAGCGTGAGAATGGCGATGTGCAGGACATCGAATTCACGGTGCAGCAGGGCGAGCTTTTCCTTCTGCAAAGCAGGGCAGCAAAGCGTGCTCCCGCGGCGGCCGTCCGTTTCGCCGTGGACATGGTGCGCGAGGGCCGCATCGATCAGGCCACCGCGCTGTCGCGCGTCACGGCCGAGCAGGTGCGGGTGTTGCTCAGCCCTCGCCTGGCAGACGACGCGACTCATGGGGCCGAACTCCTCGCCAAGGGTGAGGCAGCCTGCCAAGGGGTGGGTGTTGGAACTGTTGTCACGCAGACCGATGACGCTGAGCAGCGGGCGCAGACGGGTGAGGCCATCGTGCTGGCGCGGGATACCACGAGCCCGGATGACGTGCACGGCATGATCGTCGCGAAGGCCGTGGTGACCGAGCAGGGCGGGGCAACCTCGCATGCCGCCGTCGTGAGCCGGGCGCTGGGCGTGCCGTGCGTGGTTGGATGTGGTGCAGGCACGCTGGACAAACTCAAGGGCCGCACGGTGACTGTGGACGGTGCACAGGGACGCATCTACGCCGGCGCATTGCCGGTGCTGGCCCCTCTGGAGTCCGACGAACCCTTGCTGCGTGAATTGATCATGTGGGCCGAACCGCGCGCAGCGATTGAGGTCTGTGCAGAGGACGCTGCCACTGCAGCCGACGCACGCGACCTGGACAAGATCAAAGGGGGGGAGGATCCCCTGCAACTCGCGACCCTCGCAGCCGGCGCCGAATCCCTGCGGGGTGCCGTGTTGAACAGCGATGAAGGCGTGAGAGCCGCACTGGCGGCGGGCATACGGCGCATCCATGTGCGGCAGCGGCTTCCAGCCTTGCTGGCTGCGCTGGCCGCGCTGACTTAGGATTCATGGCTTAGGCCGAACAACAAGGTGGATCAGGCATGTCGAGCACTGACAAGCGCAAGGTGACGGCGGAGGATATCGAGAACCTGCTCGAGATCTTCAAGCAGTCCGGCTGGGACGAGATGCATCTCCAGACCGGAGACCTCGAAATCTTCCTCTCCAACGACCCGACAGCGCAGGGACCCCGCGCCGCCACGGCGCCAGCGGC
>JBDLQR010000340.1:0-5232 GCA_039800485.1 Pseudomonadota bacterium | reverse complement strand
CGGCGCTGGAGACCGGGCGCTTCTATGCCGAGCGCGGTGCGCGGCAGTTCAGTGGACGGTATTCGATTGGTTACTGGCCTTGGGAACTCGCACAGTGGCCCGAGGATTGGACCTTGGTGTTCGGTCTGGTGGATGATGTGTGGGTATCCACCACTCACATCCGGGATTCCTTGCTCACCGCAGAGCCCGCGTTTACCAAGCCGCTGCAGGTGATGCCCTTGGTGGTGGAGGTGGCAGACGCACCGCGCCTGCGGGCGCCCGCCACCCGGCGCACTACCCGCAAACGTTTCAAGCTGCCCGCTCGCGCGACGCTTTTCTGTTTTTCGTTTGACCTCAACTCATCCATCCATCGCAAGAATCCGCAGGCAGTGGTGGAATCCTTCCTGCGCGCGTTTCCGCTTGAGCAATATCCAGTGGACCACGTCGGCCTGGTGGTGAAGGTGCAGGTGCCGCGCAAGCTGCACCGCGCCTGGGAGCAGTTGAAACGCATTGCGAGTGCAGATCCCCGCATCCACATCATCGAAGGCTCGCTGCCGCGCGCAGATCTCCTTGCCCTGTATGCCGCGTGTGATTGCTTCGTCAGTCTGCATCGCGCCGAAGGGTTTGGGCGTGGTCTTGCGGAAGCCCTGCAGCTCGGCCTGCATCTCATTGCCACGGACTACAGCGGCAATACGGATTTCTGCCGCCGCGCGGAATTCACCGACCAGGTGAGTGCCGTGCCCTGGCGTTGGGTGAAAGTGAAGCCCGGGCAGTATCCCTACGCAGAAGGGCAGCGCTGGGCCAACCCGGATATCCCTGCGGCAGCCGCAGCGATGCGGCGCTTTGTGGATAACCCGCCCCGTGCAGCGACGCCGCCCCCCGAAGGCTGGCCCTGCTTCAGCGCGCGTGAGCTTGGAGAGACCTACGCCGCGCGCCTGCGGGAGATAGTGGAGAGGCGGCGCACGGGCCTAAAGGCGCTGCCGTAGAGTTCCATGTCATGTGTGACTGGCTGAACATTGCCCCTTTCCTGCAGCTGACCCAGTAGCTTGGTGTAGCTGATTGCCTGCACAGAATAGCGGCACAGCGAAAAAGCCAAGCAGGTCAGACGGCTGTATGGTTGGCTCAAGCAAAAGCCGTACAATTAGACACTGTTTGCCGTATTAGAGTTGTAACCATGCAAGCCGACACCGCCAAATTGACGATTCGACTGCCAAGGGAAGACCTCGACTTTGCCAAAACCTTTGCCAAAGCGCATGGCGTCAGTGTCACCGAGGTGATTGACCGCTATTTGCGTTTGCTCCGCCACCAGGTAGTCAAACCCGGCCCTGAGGTGCTGCGTATAACCGGGTTGATTCCTGATGATGTGGATGGTGTGGATGAGTACCAGCGCTACCTTCATGAAAAGCACAGTGCATGATTCTGGTAGACCTGAATGTCATCCTGGATGTTGTTCAGGCGCGGAAACCCCATTACGCGGCGTCTGCCGCAGTACTTGATCGCATCGTTAGCAAGCAAGTGGAGGCATGGGTGTCCGCACATGCCGTCACGACGATTCATTATCTGGTGGGGCGCTATCGGAATCTCCAGGCCGCAAACGAGGCTGTAGATTGGTTGATGCGCTTCTTTCAAGTGGCCAGTGTGGGCCGCGAGCAGCTGCAGCGCGCACGCAGCATGGACCTGGTGGATTTTGAGGACGCGGTCGTGGCGGCAGCGGCAGAGTCTACCGGCTGTATCTTGATCGTTTCACGCAACGTCAAGGATTTTGCCAAATCGCCTGTACCGGCTTTGATACCGGAAGAGTATCTCGCAACGCTTGGCGATTTTACGATTTTAAGCGACCGGGAATGATGAAGATGCTTCTTGCCAGCCTAATCTTCCCGATGAATCGGACAATCATCTGATTGAGCTTGCCTTGGCTGGAAATGCCGTGGCGATCGTGACCCATAACCAACGAGATTTTGAGCGAGGCGAGTTGTTGCTTGGCGCCCTGCGCGTTGTTACGCCAGCGCAATGTTTGGAGGAATGGCGATGAGTACCCTCACAATCCGGCTACCGGATGACACTGCAGAGCGATTGAAGGCCATGGCCAAAAGTCGTGGGCTCAGCACCAATAAACTGGTCGAGCAGTTGAGCGCGCAAGCGCTCTCTGCGTGGGACACGGAAAATCATTTCCGCGCGGTCGCAGCCGCGGGTGATGCAAACTTTGCGCTGGCAATTCTCGACCGTCTGGACACAGAAGACCGAACTGGACCATGAATCCGGTGACAGTTACCTGATTTCCGCCTACCGCGGCCTAGCGCCGCGCGAGGAAGATGAGCGCTGGTGAGGCAGGGTCAGGACGGCAAATTGGGCGACCGGCTCGTCTCGCGCTACCACCCGGCTTTAAAACACCCGGAGCGGGGAAGGGGGTGGACGCCCGCCTCCCCAAAGCCCACAGTCGCGATTCGTGCATTCGCTGTATTCGGGATATTGCCCATGGCCACGTCTATCCGTTTGGACCCAGAGCTGGAGCGGCGGCTTGATTTTCTCGCCACGCAAACCGGGCGCACCAAGGCTTTCTACTTGCGCGAGCTGGTAGAGCGCGGGCTCAGCGACCTTGAGGACTACTACTTGGCGGCCTCCGTGCTGGAACGTGTCCGCAAGGGCGCAGAGGCAGTGCACTCCTCCAAAGACGTGAGGAAGGTGCTTGACCTGGAGCATTGAGTACACGGACACGGCACTGCGAGCCCTGCGTAAGATGGATCGGCAGGTCGCGCGTCGCCTGTTGGACTTCATGGATGAACGAGTCGCTGCTGCCGGCAATCCCAGAGCGCTTGGGAAGCCCCTTCGAGGAGCGGCCTTGGGGAGCTTCTGGCGTTATCAGGTCGGTGACTGGCGGTTGATCTGCGACCTGCAGGACAGCCGCCTGGTGGTGCTGGTGATCGATGCTGGCTACATGCAGTGAAGACCCCCACAGCACTGAATACGGACCATCCAAACAACTCACATCGCAACCTGTTCCAGATACCCCTTGGGATCCTTAGAGAACCGCTCAAAGTGTTCCGGGATGAGCACAACCCGGGCGGCTTCCGGCACCTGCCGGCAGAAAGCCTCCAGGCCTTTGGATGTTTTTCTGCGGCCAGACTTGACCTCTATCGCATAGAGCCCTTTTTGATCCCGGTGAACAAAGTCGACTTCTGCGTCTCGTTCGCGCCAGTAGCAGAGTGTGCCCGGCAACTGCGCCAGCTCCGCTCCCACAGCTAATTCAAAGACCCGCCCACGCTCTTCTGCGCCGCGATGAGTTCCACGGTGAGCGGTCAGTGTGTAGAGGGCTGGGCAAGCGGGAAGGATCTTGGGGCTGGAGCTGCGGCTCAGCCACGCCTTGGCTGAGTATTTGTGTAACGCATGCACCAGGAAGGCGCTGCCGTAGAGTTCGATGTAATGCTTGACCAAATCAACATTACCCCTGTCCTGCAGCTGTCCCAACAGTTTGGTGTAGCTGATTTCCTGCGCGGGATAATGGCAAAGGATTTCAAACGCCTGGCGAAACAGAGCGGGGTTGCTGACTTTGCGATGCTGGAGGATATCTCTGCCGATGACGGGCTCGAGGATGGAGTCCTTCATGTAGGCATACCAGCGATCGGTGTCGTCCTCAAAGGCCACCGCGCCGGGATATCCACCGAAAACCAGGTAGCGATCGAGGTCGTAGCCAAACGCTGCTTGCAGCTCCGCGAAGGTCCAGTGATGGACGCGGGTGAGTTCGAATCGCCCGGCCAGGCTCTCACCGATCCCGGACTGGATTTGAAGCGCACTGGAGCCCAGCAGCAACACGCGCAGTCTTGGTAACCCCTCGTGGGCCTGCTTGTCCCAGAGAGCTTTGAGGGTTTCCGGCCAGTTGGGCACTTTCTGGATTTCATCGATGACGAGTAGACCGCCCTCACCCAGCAAAAGGGCACGCTGCCATTGCTCCAGCAGCCAGTTGCGATCGCTGATGAGCAGATCGTCTGCGTTGGCATAGTGGGCATTGGGCTCGTGCTGTGCCATCAGCTGACGCACGCCCGTGGTTTTGCCCACTTGGCGCGGCCCCACCACCACCTGGATGAGCGCTGGTGCCGTTTGCAGGTTCCGTGCGAGGCGGGCCACGAAGGGACGCTGGAAGGGAAGAGTCATGGCAGACATCACAAGATAGTAGACTGACCTACCAAAAATAATAGGTCAGTCTGGCAAATTGTGCGACCAGCTCGTCCCTCATAAATGGGTGACAGTTACCCTATTTCCGCCCAGACCACACAGCTCCAGCCCGCTTGCCTGTACCCACAGTGCGAATTAAAGTTGTACAACTATCTGTACAAATCCTTGGGCGAGGCCGTCATGAAGGTCGTTACCTATTCCGAAGCACGCAATACGCTCAAGTCCTTGCTTGACGGCGTGGTAGCCGACGCCGACATCGCCATCATCAGCCGCAGAGATGCCGAGGGGGATGCGGTGGTCATGTCACTGGACAGCTACAACAGCATCATGGAGACCCTGCATCTGACAGCTAACCCGGCCAACGCCGTCGCCCTCGCACGAGCTATTGCGCAGGACAAGGCGGGGCTGGCGCTGACGCGCGAGCTGCGAGCGGGCGATGAGTAGTGCGTGCAATCCGTTTTGTCCCTGATGCCTGGGATGATTACACCCTTTGGCAGCAACAGGACAAAAAGACCCTCAAGCGTTTGAACATGCTGATTGCTGCCGCGGCCCGCGAGCCATTCACGGGGATCGGCAAGCCTGAGGCCTTGCGCGGCGACCTGTCCGGCTATTGGTCCAGACGCATTGATGACACCCACAGACTGGTATATCGCGCCTCGGAATCCGAGCTTGTCATCGTCGCGTGCCGGTATCACTACGGTGATTGACTGAGCACCGGCGTGAGCCGCCGCCTCCACCATCCAAACTGCGCCTGGGCGGCTAGCCCTGCCTCAGCACGCGGACGCTGCCAATCCGGTGACAGTTACCCAATTTCGGCCTACCGAGGCCCGAATTCCTCGCTACGAAAAAGCTGAAACCGCATCTGCTTCCGCTATCATTCTCGCGACACGGAACCAAGAACTGGATCACACGGAAGCCTCCATGAAAAAAGCCCTCATCACCGGCATCACCGGCCAGGATGGAAGCTACCTCGCAGAGTTTCTGCTGAAGAAGGGCTATGAAGTGCACGGCATCAAGCGCCGTGCCTCGCAGTTCAACACCCAGCGGGTGGATCACATCTACGAAGATCCGCAGGCGGACAAC
>JBDLQR010000339.1:0-3065 GCA_039800485.1 Pseudomonadota bacterium | reverse complement strand
ACCGCCTCCAGGGCATTGGCGAGGATCGAGTCGCGGCGCCAGCCGCCACTTTTCATTTCGCCCTCGCCGAGGCGGATCGCATTACCGAGATCAATCTCGCGAGCGATATCAGCCAGGCTGTCCCGATTCACCAACGTGGCGCGGGTCCGCGTCAACTGGCCTTCATCCGCGCGCGGAAATTTCTGGTACAGAAACTCTGCTATCACGAAGCCGATGATCGCATCCCCCAGGAATTCGAGGCGCTCGTTGTGTGTGCCCGCCGCGCTGCGATGAGTCAGCGCAAGCGTGAGCAGCGCCGGATCCCCGAACTCGTGCGTGATACCTGTGCGCAACGCAGCTTCCGTGAGAATCGGCTTACTCCACGGTACCGCGCGGCAGTTCGACTTCCCGGTGATAGTTCAGAACCACATCGAGGTCGCAGCAGAAACTGTTGCGGATGTCGTACTGCAAACGCAGGACTCGCCCCTTGCTGGCAGTGGCGCGCTCGATTTCCAGCAGGCGGCTGAATTCCTGGCCGTTCCACCGGTCCACGTCCGACACCTCGAAATTGCGCATGATGGTGTCCACGATCTGCGCCTTGGTCCGGTTACCCGCTTCAGGGTCCTGCGCGACCTTGTCGATGGCGAGATCCACCTTCATCTTTTCGTTGTAGAGCGGAAACAAGCGCAGTCCCGTCATGGCTGCTCCACCGAGCAGCACACAGAAGAAAAGCAGCTCACCAAGAGACATCCCACGCTGCCGTGCATTGATCATCGCCATATGCCCCCCACAGTTTGTCAATCGATACCCTTGCCAATACGCCGCCAGTCCGGCCCGCCGTCCCAATTCATCCAGATGAGGAAGGCCCGCCCAATCAGGTTCTCGTCGGGGACGAAGCCCCAGTACCGGGAGTCCCGGCTGTTGTCCCGGTTATCCCCAAGTACGAAGTACTGACCGGCCGGGACTTCGAATTCTGCGTCATAGGCCGGTGCTTGCGGCGTCAGGATGATTTCATGCCCGTCGGTTCCGAGGGATTCGCGCAGGCTGTCGGCTCCGGTGTGGAGCGCCGCGGATTTGACCCCCACATACTTGCCGTTGGCGCTGTAGTCCAAGGGCTCACCGTTCAGGTAGACCCGTTTGCCACGGTAGGCCACCTGGTCACCGGGCAGGCCCACGATGCGCTTGATGAACGGTGTCGAGGGATCCTCAGGGTAGCGAAACACCACCACATCTCCCCGGGCTGGCGTGCCCACGGGAATGAAGGTCGTGTTGAACACCGGGACGCGCAAGCCGTAGGTGAACTTGTTGACGAGGATGAAATCTCCAACGAGCAGCGTCGGAATCATCGACCCGGAGGGAATGCGGAAAGGCTCGACCAGGAAGGAGCGAAGCAGCAACACCACCAGGAAAATCGGGAAGAAGGATCTGGCATGCTCGACGATGGCCGGCTCGCGTGCGCTTCCCTCGGACCGCACAGCCCGGCGTGGTGCCAGCACTTTTGCATCCAGGGCCCAGATCGCGCCGCTCCCCAGGGTGAGCAGGACCAATACGGCCGAGAAATCAAACACCATCATTTGCCCACCTTCAGCACGGCCATGAAGGCTTCCTGCGGTATCTCAACGGAACCCACCTGTTTCATGCGCTTCTTGCCCTCCTTCTGCTTCTCGAGGAGCTTGCGCTTGCGGGTGATGTCGCCCCCGTAACACTTGGCGGTGACGTTCTTGCGCATGGCCTTCACGCTCTCGCGGGCGATGATCTTGGAGCCGATGGCAGCCTGGATCGCCACATCGAACATCTGCCGCGGAATGATTTCGCGCATCTTGGCCACCAGTTCACGCCCGCGTCGCTGCGAGTCGTTGCGGTGAACGATCACGGACAGCGCATCGACCTTGTCGCCATTGATGAGGATGTCGACCTTCACCATGTCAGCCGTGCGGTAGGCCGCAAAACTGTAATCCATGGAGGCATAGCCGCGGGTCAGTGATTTGAGCCTGTCGAAGAAGTCCAGCACCATCTCGCTCAGCGGGAGCTCGTAGCCGACAGCCACCTGCTTGCCCATGAAGTTGAGCTTGTTCTGGATGCCACGCTTTTCAACACACAGGGCAATCACGTTACCGAGATATTCCTGGGGCGTCAGCAGATCCGCCTGGATGATGGGCTCGCGAATTTCCTCGATGACAGAGGGCTCGGGCAACCGGGCTGGATTGTCCACCTGCAGGATCTCGCCGCTGCGCAGCACCACCTGGTAAACCACCGTGGGCGCGGTGGTGATGAGGTCCATGTTGTACTCGCGTTCCAGCCGCTCCTGGATGATTTCCATGTGGAGCATGCCGAGAAAGCCGCAGCGAAAGCCGAAGCCCAGCGCCTCGGAAGTCTCAGGCTCGTAGGTGAGCGCGGCGTCGTTCAGCCTGAGCTTGGCGAGGGCCTCGCGGAAGGCCTCGTAGTCCGATGAGTCGATGGGATAGAGACCCGCGAAGACATTCGGCTTGGACGTCTGGAAGCCCGGCAGGGGGTTCGCGGCAGGGTGCTGCGCGGTCGTGATGGTATCGCCGACCGGCGCCCCATTGATGTCCTTGATGCCTGCAACCAGAAAGCCCACCTCCCCCGCCGAGAGCTTGTCCTTGCGTACGCGCTTGGGCGTGAAGATGCCGACCTGGTCGACCTCGGCCTCGCGCCCGCTGGACATCATGCGAACCTTGGCGCCTTGCACCATTTCGCCATCCACGATGCGCACGAGCGACACCACACCAAGATAGTTGTCGAACCAGGAATCGATGATGAGCGCCTTCAGTGGCGCTGTCGGGTTACCCTTGGGCGGTGGAATGAGCTTGACCAGACGGTCCAGCAGTTCGCGTACACCCACGCCCGACTTTGCGCTGACCAGCGCAGCATCCGTGGCGTCGATGCCGATGATGTCCTCGATCTCCTGGGCGACCCGTTCCGGCTCGGCCGAAGGCAAATCAATCTTGTTCAGTACCGGCACCACTTCCAGTCCCTGATCCACCGCCTTGTGACAGTTGGCGACGGATTGCGCCTCAACCCCCTGGGCAGCATCCACGACCAGCAGCGCGCCTTCGCAGGCCGCG
>JBDLQR010000338.1:0-8633 GCA_039800485.1 Pseudomonadota bacterium | reverse complement strand
GCTTTCTGCGGAGATCCTCGTAACGCGCGTTGGTGAGGGCCCGGTTGGTTGCCTGATCCCGCACGATCGACGGGCGCAGGAATACCATCAGGTTGGTCTTGGTGAAATCACTGGAGCTGTTGCGGAAGAGCGCGCCGATGCCCGGTATCTCGCCAATCAGCGGAATGCGTGTTTCATTCTCGCGCATCTCGTCACTGATGAGCCCGCCCAGCACGATGATCTGTTTGTCGTCCACAAGTACAGAAGTCTTGATGGAACGCTTGTTGGTCACGAGATCAGCGCCAGTGGTGTCGCGATCGACGCTGGAGACTTCCTGCTGGATTTCCAGTGTCAGTGTGTCCGCATTGTTGATGCGCGGCTTGACCTTGAGCAGGATGCCTACATCCTGACGCTCGATGGTCTGGAAGGGGTTGTCTGGTGTGGTTGAATCATTGGTGAACTGCCCCGTGATGAACGGAACGTTCTGGCCCACCACGATTTCTGCCTCCGCATTGTCCAGCGTCATGAGGGTGGGCGTGGACAGTACATTGGTGTACTGGTCACCGCTCAAGGCCCGGATGAGCGTGCGCAGATCGCCGGCAGAAAAATAGCCGAGCGTCAGCCCGGTCAGGAGGCTGGGCGCTGAGTCTGCCTCGAAGGGATCGGGGAGGCCGCCAGAGTCGAGCCCCGGGAAACGCGAGCCAGCATAGAAACCATCCTGGTTCGGAACCGAGGTGGTCCACTGCACGCCGAGTTCATCGGACTTGTTGTTGGAGACTTCCGCCACCAGACCTTCCACCAGCACCTGCGCGCGGCGGATATCCAGTTTCTCGACGACTGCCTTCACCTTCTCCATGAGTTCCGGTTCGGCCAGCACGATGATCGAATTGGTGGACTTGTCCGCCTGGATCTCGAAAGCGCCCCTGACGCCCGAACCCGCAGGCGCGCCACCTTCGCCACCGGCGCCGCCCTCGGCGCGATTGCCGATGGACTGCAGCAGGGGCACGATGTCTTCTGCCAGCGCGTACCGCAGGTAAACCACGTCGATCAGTTCATTGCGCGAGCTTCTGGGGACATCCATCTCGCGAATCAGCGTGCGCATGCGCATCTTCTCGGCTGGAGCCCCGCCGATCAGCACGGAATTGGAGCGCTCGTCGGCTGCGATCGGCGGTGCCAGCCCCGGATTTTCCGGATTGGAGGTCAGGAGCTGCTGTACGGTGGTGACCAGCGGGATGGCCTTGGCATGCCGCAACGAGATCACCTCGATGAAGTCGGCATTGTCGCGGTCGATTTCGCGCACGATGCGCATGATGCGATTGACGTTTCCGGCCGTGTCGGCCATCACCAGTGCATCCGCGCGGGCCGTGGCTGCCAGATGGGCTTCCTGCGGCAGCAGTGGGCGCAGTACGGGAACCAGCTCCGCGGCGTTGACGTAGGTCGTGGGAATCACCGCCGTGGTGACCTGCTCCATGCCTCCGGCCCGGTCGGAAACCACATCGACTCCGCCCTCCTGTCGTCCGTTGATGTCCGGCAGGATCTTGATGACCTTGCCACTCGGCACGGCCACGAAGCCATTCACCTTCAAAACCGAGAGAAACACTTCATACAGTGCATCAGGGTCGGTCGGGGCGGAGGACACGACGGTGACCTGCCCCTTGACCCTGGGGTCGATGATGAAGTTCTTGCCGGTCAGCTCCGAGACGGCCGTGATGAAGGCCTGGATGTCCGCATTCTTGAGATTGAGGGTGACTGCCCTGCTTCCGTCATCCGCGGTTTTGATTCCGGTCTCGGGCATCTCCTGCGCACAAAGGAGTGGCGGCATGAGAAGGAGGGCACTCAGCAGTGGACCGCCAAGGCGCGCCAGCGGGGATTTCTTTCGTCGCAATGGCATGCGATCGGCTCCGTGGATATTCAGCGTGAATCGTTTTCATTGTTGCGGACCTCGAAGCGAGTCGAGGCGTCGCCAGCTTCCCGGGGGGCGGTCGCCGCCCAGAATGCTGAAAGGCGTCGGCCGTCCCTGCGGGGACTGTGCCGGTATTGTCGTTGACTCGTCCTCTGACGTCATGGGGGCTGGTGCGACGGGCAGCGCGGCTGCCTCGAGGCGCCCTTGGTTGAGGATGACGATTTCCAGGGGACGAATGGTGCGCAACTGCACGCCGTCCTTCAGCGTGTCTCCCGGACGGAACTCGCGAGGGGCATCGCCCTCGACCTGCAGGATGGCATAAGCCCGGGACTTGTCCCTCGAATAGGCAATGCCTTCGACTTTCACATCCACACTCGCGGGCGGCAGCACGGTGTTTTCGTCGTCTTCCGGCAGGACGAGCTCAGGGTCGGAAGCCGTTGTTCCACCGGCAGAGGGTGCAGCCCCGGACTCTGTCGACTTCCCGAAGAGCGACCACTCCACCAGCTGTCCCAGGTCGGCCATCTCCGGCGCCGGAGCGGTCGTGGGGGAGGCCGAGACCGGATTCGGGGCCTCCGGCGCGGTGGTGACCGTGTCGGTCAGGTGATGGACCAGGGTGAGCACCAGCAACCCGCCGCCCAGTACGGCCGGACTCCACGCTGACAAGGTCTCAGGGGAGAGACGGAAGCTCACAAGACGTTTTCTCCAGAGTGGGGGTCTGGACTGCGCGGTGCCGCAGCAGACGCCCGGGATAGTACGGTCCCCGGGTGGCGATCGCAAATCGCGAATTTGTTACAAGCCCGTAAAATATCAATGATTTTTGCCGACTCCGGTGGAATACTGCAGCGCAGGGGCAGGGGGACTGTAAAGAATTCCCGTCCGGCGACCGAAACACAGTCATGACTTCTCATCAGGCGGATCACTCCATGCATGACATCCTTCCCGTCGTCCTGGCCGGTGGGGGCGGAACACGCCTCTGGCCACTGTCCCGGGGACACTACCCCAAGCAGTTCCTGCGCGTTGAGGAGGACGTCACGCTTCTGCAAGGCACGCTGCGCCGCCTGACCGTGGGCGGGCGATTCCCGGCACATTTCCTGCCCCCAGTGGTGGTTTGCAACGAAGAACATCGATTCCTGGTCGGCGAACAGGCCAGGCAGCTCGGGCTACCCTTCGCGCGCATCCTGCTCGAACCGGTAGGCCGCAATACGGCGCCGGCCATCACCTGTGCCGCACTGGCAGCCCTGGCGAACGGCAGCGACCCATTGCTGCTGATGATGCCGGCTGACCATCTCATCAACGAACCACTGGCCTTCATGGCTGCGGTGGAGCGGGGGAGGGAACTCGCCGCCACAGGCCGGCTGGTCACCTTCGGCGTAGTCCCCACGGCCCCTGAAACCGGTTATGGCTATCTGCAACTCGGCGCACCGCTGGCGGGGCAGGCCGCCGCGCCTCAGGCCAATATCCTGAGCGCCTTCAAGGAAAAACCGGCGCTGGAGCTGGCCGAGGCCTACCTGGCCGACGGAGGCTATCGCTGGAATTCGGGAATCTTCCTGTTCAAGGCCAGCGTCTGGCTGGATGCCCTGGCCAGCCTGCAGCCCGCCATGCTTGCCGCCTGCAGGCTGGCGACCGAGTCTGCGGGCCAGGATGGAGAATTCCTGAGACTCGACCGGAATGCCTTCATCGACTGTCCTGCTGATTCCATCGACTATGCCGTGATGGAACCCCTGGTGGCAGCGCAACCAGAGCGCACGGCGGTGGTCAGTCTGGATGCCGGGTGGTCAGACGTCGGGTCCTGGTCAAGCCTGTGGGATGTCTCGCCGCGCACACCGGAGGGGAACGTGACCCGCGGCGACGTCTGTGCGATCGATTCGCGCGACAACCTCATCTTCGCCGAGAGCAGGCTGGTGGCTACCGTCGGGTGCGAGGATCTCGTGATTGTCGAGACGCCCGATGCCGTGATGGTTGCGCCCAAGGCGCGCGCCCAGGACGTGAAGGCCATCGTCGACTGGCTGGCGGCCCAGGGTCGCGATGAACGGCTGCTCCACCGACGGGTATTCCGTCCCTGGGGCTCTTACGAAGGGGTGGACAATGGTGAGCGCTTCCAGGTCAAGCGCATCATGGTCAAACCCGGCGCATCCCTGTCCCTGCAGATGCATCACCACCGCGCCGAGCACTGGATAGTGGTGAAGGGAACCGCCCGTGTGACGTGTGGAGAAGAATCCTTCCTGCTGAGCGAGAACCAGTCGACCTACATTCCACTGGGCCAGACGCATCGCCTGGAAAATCCCGGCGCCATTCCGCTTGAAATCATCGAAGTCCAGTCCGGCCCTTATCTCGGTGAAGACGACATCGTGCGTTTCGAGGACAAGTACCAACGCGTATGAGCCAATGCATATGAGTGACCACCGCCTGCGTGTGGTGCTGGTGGCCGGCGCCCGGCCGAACTTCATGAAAGTCGCCCCGATCCTGCGCGCGCTCAAGGCCCGTGCGCAGGAGTTCGAGTGGCGCCTGGTTCACACCGGGCAACACTACGACCATGGCATGAGTGAGGTGTTCTTCGCAGAACTCGGCATCCCGACCCCTGACTTCCACATGGGCGCAGGCGGCGGCAGTCATGCCGAGCAGACTGCACGCATCATGGTGGGCTTTGAGAGTTACTGCCAGGATTTTGCGCCGGATCTGGTGCTGGTGGTGGGTGATGTCAATTCCACCCTGGCGTGCTCCATCGTCGCGAAGAAACTCGGCATCCGCGTGGCTCATGTAGAGGCTGGCTTGCGCAGTGGCGACCGGCGCATGCCTGAGGAGATCAACCGGCTCGTGACAGATGCCATCTCCGATCTCTTCTTTGTGACCGAGCCCAGCGGCATGGAGAACCTGCGCCGGGAAGGCCATCCGGAACATGCACTGCATTTTGTCGGCCATGTGATGATCGACAATCTGTTCTTTCAACTGGAACAGCTGGGAAAGATGTCGACGGAGCATTTCCCGACCGCACCGCTGAAGCAGTCCTTGGGCCGATATGGCGTGGTGACACTGCATCGCCCCTCAAATGTGGACGACGCGGAAACGCTCGCGGGAATTGTGCAGGCACTGGGGGACATAGCCGCAGATCTGCCGCTCATCTTTCCGCTGCACCCGCGCACGCGGGGCAATCTGGCACGTTTCAACCTGCGTCTGCCCGATGGAGTCGCGGTCACTGAGCCGCTGCCTTACATGGAGTTCCTCAACCTGTGGTCTGATGCCGCACTGATCCTGACCGACAGCGGTGGACTGCAGGAGGAGAGCACAGCACTCGGTGTGCCCTGCCTCACCTTGCGCGAGAATACCGAACGCCCCGTCACCCTCAGCGAGGGCAGCAATGTCCTCGTGGGCGTCGACCCGCGCCGGATCGTGGAAGCTGCGCGGAAGCAGCTCGGGCGCACACGTGAGAGCCCGGTGACGCGCCCGCGTCTTTGGGACGGAGCGGCCGCTGAACGTATCGTTGCAATATTGGCAGGCAGCAAAGCCGCATGAGGCAATCCGACTAATCGAGAACGACGATGTCGCCGGCCCGCGGGAACGGGGACACTCAGGGCTGAAGGAGCACCGAATGTCTGCAAAAAACATCATCGCCAGCGGTAGAAGATCCTTGCTCAAGGCGGGGATCCTCGGCGCTTGCGTCTGCCTTCTGCTGTCCGCCTGTGGCGGAGGCGGATCAGATCTGGAAGCGGGGCGCGCTGCGTACGCCGACACCGATTACCCCAGGGCACTCGTCGCGTTCGAAAAAGCCCTTGCAGCAGACGGGAACAACCTCGATGCCAGGTTGGCGCTGGCCGAGACCCAGGAAAAGCTGCAGGACTGGGCAGCGGCGTTCACCAATTTCAGCGCAGTGGCAGAGGCCGACGCCAGCAATGTGGTCGCCCGCTTCAAGACCGGTCAATTGTTGCTTGTACGCCGCGATGCCGAGGGCTTGCGCAAAGTCATTCGTGACCTCGAGGAGAAAGCACCGGAAGCACCGGAAGGACCGATTCTGGCGGCGGGGCTTCTGGGGCTGGAGGAGGGCGCAGAGCAGGCGCTCGCCGCAGCGCGCAAGGTTCTCGAGAAACACCCCGATGATGTGAATTCCGCCGTGATGGTGGCCTCACTGCTGGTCAGGCAAGGCCAGACGCCGGAGGCACTGGACGTACTTGAAACCTCCGCCGGCCGGAATCCGCAGGATGTCACCGTGCAAAGCCTGCTGTTGCGCATTCACCAGCAGGCGCGTGATGCAGGCAAGGCGCGCAAGGTGCTGGAAACCTTGATCGCGCTTGAACCCAAGGTCCTGCCTCATCGCGTGCAACTTGCTGCCCTGCATGAGGCGCGCAAGGAACATGACCAGGCCTTGGCCGGACTCGAAGAGGCGGTCAAGGTGATCGAGCCCCCGCATTCCGCAGCCGTGCCCGCGCGTCTCGCGCTGGTGGACTTCGTGCGGCGTGTACAGGGGGACGAAGCAGCCTTGTCCCGACTCGAAGCCCTGGTTGCCGACGCCCCGGAAGCACAGGACTTGCGCATGGGGCTCGGGAGACTGCGCGACTTGCTGCGCCAGCCTGCAGAGGCCGCGAAGGTCTACGAACAGGTTGTCGCGCGTGAACAAAACCGGAGTACGCCGCTGGCACTTGAGGCACTCACGCGCCTCGCGGCCGCGCGAGCACTCACGGGGGATGTCAAGGTTGCGGGCGAACTGGTTTCCGAAGTTCTGAAAACCAACCCGGAAGCCACGGAAGCATTGCTGTTGCGTGGCACATTGGCAGTCGATGCGGGTAAACCGGCTGCAGCAGTGAGCGACCTGCGTGCGGCGCTGGAAACGGCACCCGACTCCATTCGCGTCCTCCGTGCACTCGCGCGCGCGCTGCTTGCAGAGGGCAGGGCCGAGGAAGCCGTGCAAGTGCTCAAGGGGGCCATCGAGCGTTCTCCCTCCGCACTGGAACTGCGCGGCGAACTGGCCAACCTGCAAACCATCAGCAAGGATCTGGACGGCGCGATCGGTACCCTCGATGACGTACTGAAAGTTGCACCCGGGAACCAGGGCGCGCTGGAGGGTCTGTTCAAGATCCGCATGTTCCAGAAGAACTGGAAGGAAGCGCATGCGGTGGCTGACCGGCTGAAGACCAGCTTGCCGGACAATCCACTGGGATTTCATTACGACGGTCTGGTGTACCAGGCCGAAGGCAAGCCGGAAGCCAGTCTGGCGCAGTTCGAATCCGCACTGGCACTGGCGCCGGATGCCATCCAACCCTTGTCACAGCTCATTCGCAGTCACCTCGCCATGGGCAAGCGCGAGATTGCGGAAAAACGGCTGGCGGAAGCCATCGAGCAGAATGCCGACAACTTCGTGGCGCACAACCTGTCGGGTGAGCTGTTGCTCGCAGGCCGGGAACCGGCCAAGGCCCAGGCAGCCTTCGAGCGAGCCATCGCGATCAACGCCGGCGTGGATGTCTTCTACCGCAATCTGGCGGCCGCAAAGCTTGCATTGGGAGAGGAAGAGGCAGCCCTCGCCACCCTTCAACAGGGGATTGAGGCCACCGGCGGTTCGGCGCTCCTCGTGACTGCGCTGGCCGGCCAACTCGAGGCTACAGGCAAACTGGACCAGGCAATCGCGCAATACGAGAAAGCGCTGGAGGAAAACCCATCCTCGGATCTCGCACTCAACAATCTGGCCATGCTGCTGGTTGAGTATCGTGACGGCGAAGAGGCTGTACGTCGTGCGCAGGAACTGGTGGCCCGTATTGCGGCCCGCGAGAATCCTGCTTATCTCGATACCATGGGGTGGATCGCCTACAAGGCTGGTGACCCCAACAAGGCCGTGGCGCTGCTGGAAAAGGCGGCCGCACAACTGCCCGCCACCCCGATTGTGCAATACCACCTTGGCATGGCTTACCTGGGTGCGGGCAACGAAGTGCAGGCGCGTGAAAGTCTCGCGCGGTCGCTCGAAGGAAACCATGCCTTCAGAGGCCGAGAGAGCGCAGAAGCCACCCTGGCCGAACTGGAGCGCAAGAAATAGGCTGCGCACCTGCAAGACGGGGACTTGCCGGCGCTGTCTTCCTCGCGCTGGCACCTATCTCCTCCGCAACCTCGGGCGAGTTGCGACTCAACGGATGGGTCGGTGCAGAGGGGCGCATCTTCATGCAGTCACCTGCCGACCCCGCACAGCATGGGAGTCAGGGATCACTCAGCATGCAACCTGAGTGGTCCTGGGTATCCGACGATGCAGCAGACACACTCCTGTTCACGCCATTCCTGCGGCTCGACCAAGCCGACGATCGCCGCACCCATGCAGATGTGCGTGAGCTCCTCTGGATACACGCTGCGGATACCTGGGAAATGCGGACGGGCATCGGCAAGGTTTTCTGGGGCGTCGCCGAGTCGAATCATCTGGTAGACATCATCAACCAGACGGACCTGGTGGAAAATCCCGATACCGAGGACAAGCTCGGGCAGCCGATGGTCAACCTTGCCTTGATCAGGGAGTGGGGGACCTTGGATCTGTTCGTCTTGCCCGGCTTTCGCGACCGCACCTTCCCCGGCACTTCAGGCCGCCTGCGAACCCTGCCGAGGGTGGACACCAGCAGTGCCACATACGAATCCGCGGCGGAGGAAACGCACATCGACCTCGCGGTGCGTTACGCACACATCCAGGGAAATCTCGAGTTAGGCGTGCACCATTTTCACGGCACCAGTCGCGAGCCCGAATTCAGATTACAACGCAACGGCGCCGAGACCGGCCCGCCGGTGCTGG
>JBDLQR010000337.1:0-2629 GCA_039800485.1 Pseudomonadota bacterium | reverse complement strand
GCCATGCCGAGCTCGGTGGACAGCACATAGGGAAACTGGTCGAGTTTCGCGGCTTCCCGGAACCGGCGCTGGGCTTCCACCTCGCCATCGCTGGCAAGCACGATGCGCAGCCACGCCTGCTCACTGCGGGCGGTGGACTTCAGGATGGGCAGCAGTTTCTTGCACACCGGGCAGGTGGGCGAGAGAAAGAACAGCAGCGTGCTGTGGGCGCCAGGGTGACCAATCTGCACCCGCTCGCCAGACAGCCCGACCAAATCGAAGATCGGTGCGGCTTCCCCCACCTTGGGGCCGGCATCCATCGTCAGCGCGCCCACCGGCGCGATGCGCTCGTACACGATGCCCACCTGGCGCGCGAGGGCGAAGACCGCGGCGACGAGGCCGAGCACCAGCACGGAGAGAATGACCACCGCGGCCGTGAGCGCCTCAATCATGCGTGCCCCTCCACCAGATCCCGCAGCCGCGGCGTATTCGCGAGCAACTGGTTCACGCCGGCATAAAGCCCGAAGCCCGCCAGCACGGCAAAGACCACGATGAGCCCGTCTCCGAGGCCGAGCGTGCGCCCGGTCTCGTCCGCCCATGGGTGCACCAGCGGGAGGGCGAGCAAGGCCGCCAGCGCGAGATTGCGCCAGACCAGCGCCCAGGAGAGTTCCTGATCGGCACTCGCACCTCCGCAACCGCAATCGATACCCACCTGACCGCGCAGAAGGTTGATGACCACCGCGGCGGTGACGATGAACAGCAGGACGAGGCCGGCCCACTGGGCCCACGGCCACGCCGCGGGCACACACAATGCCAAGGCGATACCAGCCTCCATCAACGCCACCCCCCATGCCACCGGTGTGACCAGGATTCCGGGTAGCAGGCCATAGGCCTGGACGATGGCGGCGAAAAGAGCTGGAACACGGAGCTTGTCGACCGCACCGGCCGCGAAAATCGCGGCCATCAGCAGGCTGGCCGCCAGCGCAATCACGGGATCAAGCATCATCACGTGGTCTGCTCAGTGCATCTCAATCAGGATGGGCGCCTCGCCAAAGCCATCCTGCCGTTGGACGAACTTGAGGGCGGGCACGGTCTCGTAGCGCAGAAGACCTGCGGTGAGGGGATCGATCCCGAACAGCCTGGGTTTCTCCTCCTTGCTGAGCGCGAGGGCGACCGCGTTCTCACCCGGCGCACGCGAGATCCGGGTGCGGGTAGAGGTATCAAAAGCCCAGATTTCCGCGGCCGGGTTCTTGTGGCTACCCTCGATGCCGGCAGGATGCATGGCGACATACAGGCGCTGGGTGCCGGGATGCCAGGCAAAGGGCTGGTAGCCACCCGGGCGCCAGCCTTCCTTGCGATCCTTCTCGGCGAGCAGTGGCCAGTGTTCCCCGATCACGGCCTTGGGTCCGCCCAGATTTGCGCTCAGGATCTCGCCATAGAAACCGAGGAAGAGATATTCGTCCCCGTTGTTTTCCGTCTGGGTGAAGACCGGGTTCTTGTCCGGGTCGAACAGGCGCTCACTGCGTTGCTGGTCCGCCGCCATGCCCTTTTCATCCAGCGTGATGGTCAACAGCGTGCCGTCTCCGCAGACGGTCGTGAACCTGCGATGGGTGCTGCGGGCCATCAGGATGCCCCAGCACCCGGGTGTCGGAATCTCCGAGACATGTTTCGAGGCCTTGCGATCGATGACCGCGAGGGAGCTTGCAGGGGTCGCATTCTGGACCACCACGAAGCGGCCATCGCCGGTCACGGAAATCACACCCTTGTACGGCAAGGCCTGGGCGTGCTTGGGCGGAATGATGATCTCTTCCTTGAGCTTGAGCGTAGTGCTGTCGTAGACGTCGAGGGTATCCGTGCGCTCTCCACGATTGAGGCGGGAGAGGTATGTGGTGGCGACATAGATTTCGCTGCGGTCCGGGGATACGGTTGCGAGCCCGGTGAGGCCCGTGCCGACGACGCCCTGGTATTTCAGGGTTTCGCCATCGACGATGTGCAGGCGACCGTCCACGATGTGTGAAATGGCCACATCGGACACATACAGACGGGCAGGGTTGGCCGGCGGCAGCGTGCCTATGGTCACCTGCTCGGCCACGAAGTCCGCGGCGTGGACATTGCCGATCAGCAGCATGGCCATGGCCGCTGCGTTTTTTTGCCAGATACGCATCATCTCCCTCCGGAGCTCAGCCACTTGGGACGGCTGCAGTCTAATGGCTTAGACTTCTGCCTTCTACTTGCAATCGGGCCCGCTCATGCACACACCCGGGTCAACACCGACCACCCCTGCGCTGCGCGAGGCCGTATCCGCAGCGCGTTACGTCAATCTGGCCACCCGCCGCAGGGACGGGCGGGAAGTGCTGACACCGGTATGGATGGCACCGGAAGATGGACGGCATTTCGTCTTCTCCTCCCGCGACACGGGCAAGGTCAAGCGCATCCGCAACAATCCGGCCGTGCGCCTCGCCGTTTGCGATCTGCGCGGCGGGCTCAAATCCGAATGGCTGGACGCCACGGCGCATCTGGTGCTCGACGATCCAGCCACCGAGGCGCTTGCCTACCGGGCCCTGCGCCATCGCTACCGCTGGCAGATGTCATTGCTGGATGGCATCAGCTGGCTCAGTGGCCGCTATCAACGCCGGATCATCATCGAAAT
>JBDLQR010000336.1:0-3647 GCA_039800485.1 Pseudomonadota bacterium | reverse complement strand
CTCCGCATAGCCCAGTCCGTGCAGTTTTCTTCCTGAGCGCGTTCCCTCGACACTCACACACCCTTCCCAGTAGCGGACCAGACCGTCCCACTCCTGATCCGCGATTCGCGGCGTGATGCGCAAATCGAGTCCAAGGCGGTCGATACGCAGCCTCCAGACCGCCGGATATCGGCTTCTGCTGTGGGGGCTGGTCCAGGTATCCAGCACCTCAATGGCAAGGTCTTGTGCGGCCAGCGCAACCACCGTGCCTTCGCCGGAGACATGAGAACCCGCGCTGAACTCTGACGGACGGCCATCCTCCCCACGCAGCAGATAGATCATCAGGTCGCTTTCATCGTTCAGCTGCAGTCCGAACCAGTCCCAACCACGAGTGCCCGGAGCTAGCGCACTGGTGCCCCATTCACGGTCGAGCCAGGCGAGCCCGGTCACCTTCATCGGCGTGCCGTCCAATGTCACTTCGCCCACGGCTGCCAGGCGTGTCCCCGAGTAATACCGTGAGGCATTGCCGCGCTCGGGACCTTTGCGCGAATAGCCGCCTTCGCCCTGGCCTACCCACGCTTTGGTGGCCGTGAGGGCGAGCTTCAAGCCGTACCTTGCTTCCCTCGCTTCCAGTTCCCAGGCTTCCGGAAGCTGTGCGATGTGTTGCGCTTGCCAGTCACGAATCCATACGCGCGCGGGTGAGTCTTGCATGCCGGCGATCCCCAACGCCGGCCGCTCCAGACGCTGTGACGCGAGAAATCGCCGCTGACCCACATCGGTCAACGCAAAGTGACCCAGCATTGCCTGGCGCGTATTCCAGGCAGAAGCCGAAGGTCGCGCCGCGGCCGCAATCGCGAAGCGAAAGAAGGTGAGCTGAAATCCGAAGGCGCGATTTTCAGGACTGACGAGATTACCTGTGAAGTACCACCATTCATGGCGGTAGTCCGGATGGGCAGCATGATCGCGAGGGAAGGTGAACGGTTCAGGGCCGAATACACGGCTGAACCCTGGTCCGGCTTCTCCGGAAAGCAGACTTTGCAATGGATTCAGCGGTTCCCGCGGCGCGCTGGTCAGTCGCTGAATGGCCCAGAGTGCCGGCGGCAGCGCCATGAGACCCAGGAAATGGCGTTTGCGCATGGCGTTATTCCTCGCGCAGGGCCTGTGCTGGCGCGGCACGACCGAGACGCAGGGCGGGATAAACACTGGCCAAGGCAGCGGCAGCCAGCATGCTCATGAACATGCCTGCGAAAAGTGTCGGTGGGAACACCATATCCATGGTCCAGCCGAAGGCATGCAGGTTGATCACCCGCACCAGGAACAATGCGAGCGCGGCACCGGCCGGCAGGGCAACGAGCGCGGCGAGCATACCCGTCAGCAGTGTCTGGAAAAACAGCACCCGTGCGAGATCAGATCTACTGCAACCGAGTGCGCGCAATACGCTGTACTCGCGCGCGCGCTCGAGCAGTTGCGCCAGCAGTGCTCCAACCAGACCCGCGAGCGACACCAGCAGCGCCAGGAGACCGAGCACCCGGGTGATGGCGAAAGTGCGATCAAAGATGGCGAGGGACAATTGCCGGATCTCCTCGCGAGAGCGAACCCGGACGCCCGATTCCCTGCCCGCCAGTGCGTGGATGGTCTCACGCACCTTGTGCCACTCATTCCCCTCGCGCAGATAAATCCCGAGACCCGAATAGCCGCTGTCCTGCCAATGTCGTGCGGATGTCCGGCGACTGACGGCGAGGGTTCCTCTTTCGCTGGCGTAATCGCGGTAGATACCAATGAGCGTGAAGGCTCGCGCACCCTGGTCCGTCTCGAGCGTGACAGTGGTGCCCGGCATCAGTCCGTGCCGACGCGCCAACGATTCGCTTGCGATGAATACATCCTCGTCTTCCCAGCGCGTCCAGATCCCGGAGACATTGCCTGCGAGAAACTCGAAACCCTGGCGCGCGCGTGTCGGCAGTTCGTAGGCGGTGACCGCCAGTATTCCCAGCGAGCTTGAGCGCTCACGCTGCAACACGCTGCTGGTTGCTGACAGCAGCGGGTGGTTGCGCAGCTGGAGATACAGGGAAGCAAGCGAGGCTTCGGCCATCGGGGTCGGCAGCGCTTCGGAAGCGGAGACATAACCATCGGCGCGCAGCAACTGCCCGAGCCAGCGGTCTACGGAATCGCGAAAACTGGCAGTCATCAATTGCATCCCCAAGCTCACGGCAGCGGCCAGGCAAAGCGCGGCGGCGGCGACACCCGAGCGGTTGTCAGCGCGGGAAAGGTTTGCCGCACCGAGGCGTTCGGGCCACCAGCGTGGGCTGCCGAGCCGCGCGGCGATGCTCCCGCTCAGCGTTGGCAGCAGAGGCGACACCAGTAAACCCACCGCGATGAGCATCATGCTCATGACCACAAAGTCGACCCACAGCCGGGCAGGCGCGACTCGATGGATCAGGATGGCGCCCACTGCGAGTGCCCCCGCCAGCGAAAGGGGTACACGCCATGAGACCGTCGGAGCGGCAATGCTGCGCGCAGTCAGCCGGAGGACGCGCGCCGCGCGCCAGGCGGCGGGCACCGCCGCAACAAGGCTGGTGGCCACCGCAACACTCCACAGCGTTGCCAGCAGGGGCAGGGTGAGTTTTGGCTCGGTGGCAGATACGGTGTAGTAGAAGTTACCGACAGTGCCGGCGATGAGTCCGAGCAGGAAGCGCGCGAGTACGAGCCCCAACAGAATCCCGATCAAGCCACCCAGCGCGCCCAGTGCCGCGCTTTCCATCAGGATCGCGCCGAAGATCTCGCGTCGGCGCACGCCAAGCGCCCGCAGCCGATTGAACAGAGCGCTTCGTTGCACCACCAGAAAATTGGCCGTGTTGTAGACGAGGAAGAATCCCACCATCAAGGACAGCAGGCTCAAGGCTGTGAGGTTGGTTTCGAAGGCCCGTCCCAGATCCTGGCGTGCTGCCCGGTCACCGCGCAGGTCGCGCAGTTCGAGACCTGCCTCCAGGCCCTTGCGGATGCGCGCGCGCAACGCGTCACCCTTTCCATCATCCGGGATCACCAGGTCGATATAGGAGAGCCTGCCCGACTGTGCTAGCACATCCTGAGCGAGCGCGATGTCGAGCACGATCAAGTCCTCAGGCAGGATGAGGCTGGTGTCCATCTCGTGCAGGGTGTGAAGTGAAACGCCCATCCTGCCGCCCGATCCTTCGAGTGTTACAGGCATGCCCGCTGTGCTGCCGAGCGATTGCAGCAGTGAAGCAGAAGCGATCCCTGCCGCCTGCCCCAGAAGCAGGGCGGGCAGCCCGATGCCTGCGGCCTGCGTCGTCGTGATCTGCCCGACCGCGCTCACGGGATCGAGTCCGTGCACCCGTAGCCACCGCGGGCGCGTGTCGCCGCCGCGCACATGACCTGCCACAACGGGGCTGGCTTTGAGCTCGGGCTCCCGCAGACAGAGTGATGCAAACAGCGCCTCCGGCAGGTGACCGCGTACACCGAGAATCCGATCGGTGGCCGTGCCTGCCAAGGTGAGTTCTGCGTCTTCGAAGGAACGACGGGCGCTGGTCTGTGCAACCTGGACTGCCATGACCACCGCGATGCCCAGCGCAATACCAAAGACCCCCAGGGCGCCCTGCCACGGTCGACGGTAAAGATAGGCGAAGAGAATTTTCCAGAGGGGCGGAATCACG
>JBDLQR010000335.1:0-2952 GCA_039800485.1 Pseudomonadota bacterium | reverse complement strand
AGCTGAGCCACATCTACGACTCCGATGAATTCAAGGTCATCGTCAGCCGCCTGCCCGACTATGCCCGGCTGCTTCAACGGGTGGCCCATAGCTTGTTCAAGCCGTCTTTGTGAACCTGATCTGAGGCACTCCCCCTCCCCCCATGCCCTTCCGCCAAGCCCACTTCCAAAAAGACACCGCCTACCGCGTGATGCGCCTGCTGGAGCACAACCCAGACCTCATTCAGCGTGAGCTGGCCCAGCACAGGAACAGTGCCCGGCAAACGTCGATCATAATGTTTTCAAACAGAAAACGTACGTTTCTTCTTTGAAAACAGCAAACACCCTCTCGAACCTGCTCTTTCCCAACGCCTACAGAAGGAGAGTCTTGAGTTTCCTACTCATGCAGCCGCAGCGCAGCGTTCACCTTCGGGAGCTGGCACGCATCACGCACGCGGCGCCGGGTACGCTCAAGAAGGAAGTAGACGCCCTGTGTGAAGTGGGTCTGCTGCGCAGCCAGCGAGTGGGCAACCAACTGCAGGTGCAGGCCAACACCACGCACCCCGTTTTCCCCGAGTTACAGGCCCTGGTGCGCAAGACCGTGGGTCTTGGTGATGTCCTTAAAGAAGCACTGGAGCCATTGCGTGAGCAAATAGATGAAGCGTTCGTCTTCGGTTCTGCAGCCAGCGGGTTGGAGCACGCCCACAGCGACATCGACCTCATGGTCATTGGAAACGTGTCCTTCGGCTCCGTAGTAGAGGCCACCTTCCAAGCCCAAGGGCTCCTCGGGCGAGACATCAACCCCAAAGTCATGTCAGGCGCCGAGTGGAACGACAAGAAGGCGAACAGCCACCCCTTCGTCACCGAAGTGCTGACCAAACCGGTCATCGCGCTCATCGAGGCCCCCAATGCCGGCGAATGAACTGGACAACCTCGTCCGCATCGGCCAACTCAGCGAGGTGCCCTACTCACATGAGTTGCTCGAGAAGATGTTGTCCGCCGCGCACAGGCGCCTGCAAGACGCCCAAAGGCCAGAGAACAGCGCGGAAACCCGCTTTGACAGCGCCTACACAGCCATTCGGGCGATTGCAGATGCCGCCTTGCACAAGATGGGCTATCGAACCCCCACCAATCGTCCTGGCCACCACCAAACCACCATTCAGTGCTTGGTTCACACGCTGCAAGTGGACCCCAGCGTAGTGCGAGTACTCGACGCCCTTCGCAAGCAGCGCAACCTCAGCGACTACGAGGGAGACCTGGTCACCGACCAGGCACTGCAGGAATGCTTGACGCGAGCCCGAGACCTGTACGCACTGGCTGAATCAAGACTTTTGCGCCCTTAACCTCCCCCATGCCCTCCCGTCAAGCCCAGCTCCAAGAAGACACCGCCTACCGCGTGATGCGCCTGCTGCAGCACAACCCAGACCTCACCCAGCGTGAGCTGGCCCAGCACCTGGGCGTGAGCGTGGGTGGGCTGAACTTACGCCTCAAGGCGCAAACCAAGCGATCGTGAATTTTCATAGTTTCATCAAGGGCTTACGCAGCCTTCAGTCTTAACATACAAAAAAGTACGTTATGGAAAAGGACTGGAGCTTCTACGGGCGCGCTGAGCCGATCGCCCAACTGAGCCGGATCGTCGAGTCAGGCAGATGGTTCTTCTGCCGCATAGAGGGTCGCCGGCGCATCGGCAAGACCTCGCTGCTCGGCCAGTTGGCCAGGCAGCAGGGCTCTATGGCAGAGCGGCTCATCTACATGCAGGTACCCGACTCTGATGAGCGGGATGTGGCCTACACGTTCGCCCGCAGCCTTGGTCATTCCGAGCATGAGATTGCGCAGCAATTGGCGGCGTCAGTCAGCAATTTCGCCAGTATGGCGGCGGCAATCGGCAAGCTTTGCGAAGCCGGCTTCATCGTCGTACTGGACGAATTCCAGTACTTCACTCGTGCCAAGCTAAGCAGCTTCAACTCGTTCCTGCAAGCTCAAGTTGATAGGCTTCGCAGCGCACAGTTGAAGAAGGGTGGCCTGTTTGTGCTGGGGTCGCTGCAGTCGGAGATGAATGCCCTGCTGGACGACAAAGCGGCTCCGCTGTATGGGCGCATCACTGCCCAAATTCGCCTGGAACACTGGAGCTTTGAAGACCTTCTGGAGGTTTTTGCAAGCCAGGGCGTGCGCGAGCCGCGACAGTGGCTCACCTTGTGGACCTTCTTTGAAGGCGTACCCAAGTTCTATCACGACGCCTACGAGCAAGGCTTGCTGGAGGTGGCACCAGAAGCCTTTGCTGAAGAGCTGCTGCGCAGAATGTTCATCAGGAGTTCCAGCCCGCTCTCTGAAGAAGCGGACACGTGGTTTCTACGCGAGTTGCGAGGCAAATCCGTTTCCATCCTGCACTTTCTTGCTGATCATGCGGGCTGCGGTCACGGCGACATCACATCCGCCTTGGCAGGTGATGACAGCCCAGCCCTTGGCACGCACATCGCCCGGCTGGTCGAGCACTACAGGATGGTCGACAAACGGCAGCCCGTGTTCTCTGACGCAAAGAGCCGCAACGCCCGGTACTACATCGCAGACAACTTCCTGCAGGCCTGGCTCGCAGTGGCCAAACCGGCTCGGGAGGACGCCCGCATGAAGCCCCTGGCGCGAGTGCTGCCCGCCGCATTGCGCAGGCTGGAAACACTTGAGGGCCACGCTTTTGAAAAGCTCGTCCGGTCATTGCACCTGGAGGCCTCGCGCAAGGGCGCGGGAGACTTTGAGCTTTCGAGTCTTCAACTGGGCTACTGGAACCGAGCGAAAGACCACACCAAGTCCATCGAGATTGACTTGGTGGCGCTGGACGAAGCCAACAAGCGGGTGAGGTTCACGGCCAGCCGAAGCCCGCCGCCGGGGCGGCTCACCCGGTGGGCACCGCTTCCATCCGGGGGCCGTGCGCCGCCGGCAGCAGGCTTGGGGCCAGCGTTCCGGCAATGAAGGCCCGCAC
>JBDLQR010000334.1:0-3317 GCA_039800485.1 Pseudomonadota bacterium | reverse complement strand
GGCTTGTTCCGCGACACCTGTGCGGCACACGGCGGATCAGGCGCGCGCCCTGGACAGGCTCTTCCGCGCGGTGGCGAGCCGCTCCCTCGCTGCCGTGAAATCGAATTCGGCCAGTGCGGCCTCCAGCCCTCTGAAATGCGGCCCCAAGCCCCTCTGCAGAAGTGCGGCGTGGGTGTTGAGCAGCTCCGATGCCCCGAAATTCCACTGGCTGAGCAGCAAGGCCAACTGATCGCAGACCTCCTCGAGCTCTGCGCTGTTTTCATCCGCTGTCATCACGGAAGTGGGGCCTACCTCCGGAGCTGTCCGTCGTCGCTCACCTTCAATACCCCTGTCGGCCTCGGCCACCGGAAGCCGCACGGTGAACCAGAATCTGCTGCCTCTGCCGGGCGAACTGTTTGCGCCGATCTCGCCACCCATGAGTTCCACAAGTTGCTTGACCAGCGCCAGCCCCAGCCCCATGCCACCGTGACGCCGTGTGGTGGAGCCGTCGACCTGCTCGAACACCGCGAACAGACGTGACAGATCTTCCGGTGTTATGCCGATACCCGTGTCCTCTACCTCGAAGCGCAGCAGCGCTGCAGTGGGTGTGTCTTCGGCCACGTTCACGCGCAGCGTGATACCGCCCCGGTGGGTGAACTTGATGGCATTGCCCAGCACCTGCAGCAGCACCTGCGCCAGCCTGCGCTCATCGCCCGTGAAGGCACGGGCCAGCAGTGATGGGGCCGCCTCGGTCTGCAGGCGAAGCCCCTTTGCGGCGAGGTCGGCTCCGACCATGTTGGTCACTTTTGCGATCAGCTCCCCCAGCACCAGTCGGTCCAGGCAGAGCTTCAGTTGCCGGGTCTCGAGGCGAGCTGCATCCAGCACATCATCGATGATCCCGAGCAGGTGGCGGGAGGCCTGCGTCACCCGTCCGAGTTGTTCACGCTGCCGATCGTCCGCGAGCTTGGCGCGCACCAGCTCTGTGGTGCCGATGATCGCGTTCAGCGGCGTGTGCATCTCGTGGCTCATGTTGGCAAGGAAAACCGTCTTGGCGCGACTGGCCGCCTGCGCGGCATCCCTCGCCTGCACCAGTTCGTGGGTGCGGTGGGTGATCGTGATCTCCAGCCGCTCCTGCTGGTCGAGAAGCTCTTCCTCGGCCTGCTTGCGCTCGGTGATGTCGAGACAGTGGCCCACATGGCCCAGAAAACGCCCCGTCTCATCGAAGCGTGGTGCGCCCTCGAAGAGGATCCAGCGAAAAGCCCCGTCGTGGCGGCGCAGCCTGCAGGTGAGACTGAGGAATGCCCGCTTCGCGTTGGCCTCGTGGCAGGCTTCCCGACAGGGCGCGATATCGTCCGGGTGGAGGTTCCGGGTCCATCCCCAGCCTTCTTCCTCCGAGAGACTGCGACCCGTGAAGTCCAGCCACGGTTTATTGAAGTAGTGGATGGCGCCGTCCGCCCCGGAGAGCCAGATCAGCGAGTGGCCGTTGTCGGCGATCGAGCGATACAGCGCTTCCTGCCCGGCAAGCCGTGCGCGATCGGCTTCGATACGGTCGTGCATCTCGTTGAACACGGTCCCCAGCGCAGCCAGTTCACCGGTGCCGACCAGCCGGGAGCGGGCGTTGGTATCGCCCTTGCCGAAGCGGGCGCTCACCTCCTGCAGGTGTTGCAGTGGCACGAAGAGTTGCGCACGCAGCAGGAAATGGATCAGTACGGCTGCCAGCAGGCAGGCTCCCGCCCAGCGCAGAAGGGAGTCCGGACTGAACAGGTTGTTCCAGTTGGCGGCCTTCAGGGTCCGCAGGTTGAGCTCCATGTAGAGAACGCCGCGCTGTGCGGCACGCAGTTCGTCGGATTTGGGTGGAAGTTGAACCGGTGCGTACACCGAGATGCTCATGCGATCCATGCCCAGCCGAGGCACCAGTCGATTGCGTCCCTGCGCCTCGCTGAAGTCCAGCAGGTTGAAGAAGGGCAGTACCGCGCCCAGCCGCTGACCCTCGTCGCCCGGTTGGGTCGATGCGAGCACCTCCCCCGTTTCATTGGTCACGAGCAGATGGCTGATGATGGGGTTGGCTGCGCGAGAGGACGCCGCGAGTCGCAGCGAGGCGATATCCCCGGCAAGCAGCATGGTGGAGAAGTCGCGGCTGAGCGCATGCGCCTGGCTGTGCAGCTGCTCCGTGTTCTGTTGCTCGATCTGCCGCGGGAATACGACGGCATACTCGTACACGCGATCTGCCAACAAGGCGAGCGCAAGGACGCCGAGCACGGTAGCAACGAGGCTGCGCCGCAGAGGACGGCTATGTACCGGATTGCTCATGGGGCAGGCAGGAACCCGGCGTCAGTGAGCCCTTGCACGTTCACATCCTCCAGCAGCAGCTTGTTTTCCAGCATCAGCCTGACCAGCCGTTCCGCCGTTGGCTCCAGTGCAGGCCCTCCGGCGCCGCTGCCGAGCAGCCGATGATTCTCTGCGATATCCGGTATCCGCACGCCATCGAAGGCCTTGACGATGTCCTCGGCAGGCAGTCGTTGACGCGGCCGCATGATGGCGGCGGCACGCAGTGGTTCGGCGCGCAGGAACGCGACGGCCTTGAAGTGTCCCTCGATCAGCCGGCTGACAACACCGGGATCACGCTCCAGCGCAGCGGTCGTCACCACCAGCACGTCGACAATACGATCGGGCGCCATGCTGCTGTCGAAGAGTCGCGTGGCGCCTTCGCGAAGCAGTTCGCTGCTCACGGGCTCAAAGGTGACCACCGCATCCACCTGCCCCTCGCGGAAGGCGGCCGCGTGGCGGTCTATGCCCATGTCGATGATGCGCAGGTCCCGGGGTTGCAGGCGGGCTGCTTCGAGGCAGGCCTGCAGCATCACAGCGCCCAGGGCACTGGTTTCCACGCCGACGCGCTTCCCGCGCAGGTCCTGCAGCGAGGCGATGCCCGGGCGTGCGAGCACCACATCGGCCCCATGGGACACATCCATGACCAGCACCACCCGGAGGTCCAGTCCATCCTCGACGAGGTTGAGTGCTTCGTCGAGGCTGAGAGCTGCTGCTTCGAGCATGCCGGCGTGCAGTGCCTGCTGCACCTCGCTCGCGTTGCGCATGGTCACGAGCCGGACGGGCGCCTCTGCGAGGTAGCCCTGCTGCTCTGCGACGTAGAGGGACTCATACCCGATCCAGATGTTGGTGCCGATGCGAAGAGGGGGTCGCGGCTTCTCGCAGGCGCAGATCAGCACTGGAGCGAGCAGGGCGCCGATCAGCAACCGGCGTCGCATGATGTTCAGCGGGGGCATCCTGAGGTCCTGCGGTTAGGGTTGTTGTCCTGGCGGCGGATGACAGGCCCCGTGCCG
>JBDLQR010000333.1:0-13832 GCA_039800485.1 Pseudomonadota bacterium | reverse complement strand
GGTGACCGCCGAGAAGAGCTGAAGGGCCTTGCCGTCCTGGCGTCCACTGCCACGCAGGGTCTTTCCGTCCAGCGCCAGTCGGGCGATGGTCGCCGGTTCCTGCTCCAGGAGCCACTGGCCGACAATCGCCACGAACTGGCGCACATCGCAGGCGTTGATGCCCCGTCGGAAGGTCGAATCGCTTGGGGAGCGGCGCCTGCCCTGCTTGTCAGGCAGGATGCCCGGGGCTTGAAGCTGGCGCTGCGTGAACTTGGCGCTGATGGCTTCGAAGTCCCGGAAACCCGTCCCACCCATCAGCGTGCAGACCGCCGCCGTGGCCAACACCCAGTAGTGGCGGTGGTAGCGGCCATGCCCAGGGCGGTACCCCCCGAGGGCCCGAAAGCGCTGCGAAAGACTCCCAAGCGAGGTGGCCCGGAGCGGACAAGGTCCAGCCACAGCAGCCTCGTACTCGGCCAGGTCGGCCGGAAGACGGGACTGGCGCAGCAGTTGCCTTCCACGCGGGCACAGCGCGCGGACAAAGAGCTGCTTGGGTCTGTCATGCTCGATGTAGAAGTCCCGGGAAGCCCGGGAAAACCCGGCGGTAGCACCGACGGCTTCAAACCCACAGGCCTTGTAGCAAGTACCGCGGAAGCGGGTCTCATCGACGAAGCTCTCAACCACAAGCACCGGGTTGCCATGGTGCTCGAGCCAGTCATCGCTCAGGCGCTTGAGCGCCAGGCCGAGCACTCGGGAAGCCAGGTTGGGAAGCTTCTGGCGGTCGGGGAAGACCAGGAATCGGGCGTTGTTGACCACCAGGCCCAGGCGACGGGTGCGTTGGCGGGCAGTCCACCCAATCCACTTGTCGCGGGCCTTGATGTGGAGGGCGGCGCTGGAGAAGAGCAGAAGGGCGACGGGTTGGCCGTCCAGTTCGGCCAGGTAGCGCAGGGTCGGGCCGACGACTCGAGGCTGATGCAGGTAGTGGTCCTGCTCCAAACGCCTGTCGAACTCGGCTCGTTCATGGTCCTCAATGAGGCGGATCTGGACGCTTTGGAGCAACCTGGACTCCGGCGTGGTGGCCTTGCTCATCACGACCACTAGCCTGATTGCTGGGGTGACTCTTGCCGGGTTGAAAATCGAACCTTGAACACCCATCAGCCAGCACGCGCTGGCAGATGAATCAGCCATGGTTGTCCCTTACGTTTCCACGCCGCTGCCCAACGCGGTCGCCGACTACGTTCAGCGGTTGGAAAGCACAGTTGGCGGAAAGCGGTAACACTTCCCCTCTCGCTTCCCGCATTGCTCCCTGCTCCGCCCTCGTCGCTCATTTCCCATCCATGAAAATCGGCATTGGCCCCTCCACGTTCGCCCAGGAAGACAAGACGCCGCTGGAATTGCTCCTGCGCGCCGGCATCACCGTGGTGCCCAATCCCACCGGCAAACGGCTGACGGAGGCGGAAACCATCGCCTACCTGACCGGCGAAAAGCTGGACGGATTGCTTGCCGGCCTGGAACCCCTGAACCGCCGGGTGCTCGAAGCCGCACACCCCACCCTCAAGGCGGTTGCCCGGGTCGGCATCGGTATCACCAACGTGGATGTCACGGCCTGCCGGGAGTTGGGCATCGCCTTCAGCTACACACCGGACGGCCCGACCGAGGCGGTGGCGGAAATGACCTTGGCCGCCCTGCTCTGCCTCGCGCGGGAACTGGAACCCATGAACCGCGCGCTGCACGCCGGCCAATGGCCCAAACAGATTTCGCGCAGTCTCCGGGAACTGACCGTGCTCGTGGTAGGCTATGGCCGCATTGGTCGGGCGGTCGCCGCCCAGTTGGCCACCCTCGGGTGTTCGCTGCGGGTCTGCGACCCGTTCCTGCCCGCCGACGCGCCCTGTGAGTTTCCGCGCGTGGAACTTCTGGCGGGATTGGCAGAAGCCGATGTGGTCTCGCTCCACGCGAGCGGCGACCGCGCCCTGCTGGGCACCATCGAATTCGCGGCAGCCAAACCGGGCCTGATGGTGCTGAACTCCGCCAGGGGTGAACTGGTGGACGAGGCGGCGTTGGTGGCCGCCCTCGAATCGGGGCAGGTCGGCAAGGCCTGGTTCGATGCCTTCTGGAAGGAACCCTACACGGGCCCGCTTCTGCGTTTTCCCCAAGTCCTGCTCACGCCGCACACCTGCACCTACACGCGGCGTTGCCGGCTCCAGATGGAAACCGAAGCCGTCCGCAACCTGCTCCGGGATTTGGGCCGCCCGCTCTGACCCGCAGGTCAGGCAATCCGACTGAATCCGACCACCGGCAAGCCTCCGCCATGGAATTTTCCCAGCAAACTGTCGTCATCACCGGCGGCACCCGCGGCATCGGCCGGGCCTTTGCCGAGGCCTTTCACGCAGCCGGCGCCCAGGTGCTGGTGACCGGCACCGGTTCGGTGCCCCCCGCCGACCTGATCGGCGAATACCAGCAACTGGACCTGACCGACTCCAGCTCCACTGAACGGTTCTCCCACTACCTCGCTGACCGGCCCCGGGTGGATGTCCTCATCAACAACGCGGGCATCAACATCATCAAGTCCCTGGAGGAGCTGACCCCGGAGGAATTCGACCGGGTGGCCCGGGTTTCGTATCACGGCCCGTTCCACCTGAGCCGGGCGGTCGCCCCGGTGATGCGACGGCAGGGCGGTGGCCGGATCATCAACCTGGCGTCCATCTGGAGCGTGGCGACCAAGGCCAAACGCAGCGCGTACAGCGCCGCCAAGACCGGACTGGTCGGACTGACCCGCGCCTTGGCGGTGGAACTGGCCCCGGCGGGGATTCTGGTCAATGCCTTGTCCCCCGGATTTACCCTCACGGAACTGACGGCCCGCAGTCTTAAGCCGGAGGAGATGACGGTCTTGGCGGCGCAGATTCCCCTGCAGCGGATGGCGCAACCGACGGAAATCGCCGCGGTGGCGCTGTTCCTGGCCAGTCGCCGCAACACTTACCTGACGGGACAAAACCTCGTCGTGGACGGAGGATTCACCCTTGTCTGACCCCCTGACCATCCGCTCGTTTCGCGGACCTTATATGATCCGCTTCGTGGACGATTTCGCGGCGCCCCTGAAGGCGGAACTTCGGGAGGGCGATTTCCTCATCATTGACGAGAACCTCGCGCGGCTGCACGCACCGCGCCTCGACGCCTTCCGTCGCGACCATCCACATCTCCTGCTGGCCCCGGCGGAACCGCAGAAGAGCTACCAGGCGGTCGAGCCCATCATTGACCGCCTGATTCGCGGCGGGTTCCGCAAGAATCACCGGTTGGTGGCCATCGGCGGCGGCATCACGCAGGACGTGACCGCCTTCATCGCATCGATCCTTTACCGGGGCGTGGGCTGGATCTTCGTGCCCACCAACCTGCTGTCGCAGTGCGACAGTTGCATCGGCAGCAAGACATCGATCAACTTTGGCCCCTTCAAAAACCAGATCGGCGGCTTCCATCCCCCGGTGCTGATCCTGAACGACCTTTCGTGGCTGGACACCCTGCCGCGCGACGAATTCCGCTCCGGACTGGGCGAAATGTTCCACTATTTCCTGCTCACCGGCCGGGCAGACTTCGAGCGGGTGAGCCGGGACTACGACCAAGCCTTCACCGACCGCGCGGTGCTGCGGGGGCTGATCCGGCGCAGCCTGGAGATCAAGCAGGCCATGATCGAACGGGACGAATTCGACGAGGGGCCACGGAACGTCTTCAACTACGGCCATTCGTTCGGGCACGCGCTGGAAAGCTACACCGACTACGCCATCCCCCACGGCATCGCGATCTGCTTCGGCATGGACATCGCCAATCACGTCTCGGCGGCGCTTGGCCTGATTACCCCCGCCGAGGCGGCCGAGATGCGCGTCCTGCTGGCCCGCAACTGGCACCCCACCGTGCCCCCAGCCATCGAACTCGACCGCTACCTGGACCTGCTGCGCAAGGACAAGAAGAACGTCGGCCACGATGTCCGGGTCATCCTGACCCGCGGGTTGGGCGACATGTTCCTGACCAAGGTCGCCCTGGATGAGCGCGTCCGCGCGGCCATCGCCGGCTGCTTCGAGCATTACCGGTCCGCCACGCCTTCTCACACCCCATGAAACTCGGAAAAGTCATCGCCCATATTCCCGCCCGCGGCGGGAGCAAACGTGTCCCGGCCAAGAACCTGCGTTACCTGGCGGGCAAGCCGATGATCGGCTACGCCATCGAGACGGCGCTGGCGTCCGCCGGCCTCGACGAGGTTTACGTCAACACGGATTCGGATCAGATCGCGGCCTATGCGGAGTCGCTGGGCTGCCGGGTTTACCGGCGCCCGGAACACCTCGGCTCCGACACCGCTACGGGCGACGACTTCACGATCGACCTGATCGAGACCAAACCCATGGACACGTTGGTCATGATCAGCCCGGTTTGCCCGCTGCTCACCCCGGACGACGTCACCGCCGCCCTCGCCGCCTTTGCCGAATCTGCCGCGGACACCCTGATCTCGTGCAGCGAAACCCAGATGCAGACGTTTTCCAAGGGAAAGGCGATCAACATTGATCCACGCGGTCCGCTGGCGCCCTCACAATTGAATCCCCGGGTCCAAATCTGCAACTGGGCCATCACGATCTGGAACACCGCCAAATTCCGGGAGCTTTACGGGCAGTTCAAAGGCGGATACTGCGGCGAAAACCGCCTGCTCTGGCCAATGGAACCGCTCAAGGCGGTGAAGATCAGCGAGGAGAAGGATTTCCGCCTGGCGGAGGCCCTGTTGCTGGCCCGTCGGGCGGCTGGAGCGGATGCCGGCACCCCCACCTACTGGAGCCCCACCGGTCCCCAAACAAACTGAACATGATCCATGATTCCCTGAACCGCTGGCAGACCTATCCCGGCCTGACCCAACACCGCATTTGGGCCACCGCGTTTGCCTGGCTCGAAAACCACGCCGCCACTGCCACCGAAGGGTTGCATCCGCTGGGTGAGGAGGGCTTCTACGCCCGGGTGATGAGTTACCCGCTCAAGACCCGCGAAACCGCCCGCTACGAGTCCCACCGGCAGACCATCGACGTCCAGTTCACCGTCGAAGGTGGCGAAGGCATCGAGCTTGCCGCGCCGGAGGCTCTGGTCCCCCTGCACGACTACTCGCCCGAGAAGGAGGTCGAACATTTTGCTACCCCACCCCAGGGTGTGGCATTGGTGGAGAATCTTGCCGGCCGGTTCACGGTGCTGTTTCCGGGTGAACCCCACCTGCCCCAGTTGCAGATCCGTTCCTTGACAGCGGTCCGCAAGGTCGTGGTCAAGATTCCCGCCGCCCTCGTCCAATAATCCCCCATGCCCGAATCCCCCGCTCCCCTGATCCGCATCGGACTGATTGGTTTTGGCAAGATGGGCCAGACCCGCCTCGCCGCCATCAACGCCACCGGCAAAGGCCGCGTGGAGCTGGCCCACGATCCCTACGCCACTGATTTCCAAGGCCTTGCAGTAGCCGCGACGCCCGAGGCAGTCTATCGGCATCCGGAGGTGGACGCGGTGTTCATTTGCACGCCAAACCATCAGAACAAACCGCTCGCCATTGCGGCCATGCAGGCAGGCAAACATGTGTTCTGCGAAAAACCGCCGGCCTTCACCGCGGCCGAGGTTGAGGAAATCCGGGCCGCCGAGCAGGTCACCGGCCGGAAACTGATGTATGGCTTCAACCATCGGCACCACGAATCCATCCGCACCATCAAGCGGCTGGTGGATTCCGGCAAATACGGCCGCCTGCTCTGGATGCGGGGCCGCTACGGCAAAAGCGTGGATCACAACTACTTCAACACCTGGCGGGCCAAGAGGGAACTGGCGGGCGGAGGCATCCTGCTGGATCAGGGCATTCACATGCTCGACCTGTTCCTCCTGCTGGCCGGGGACTTCGACGAGGTTCAAGGCATGGTGTCCAGCCTGTTCTGGAAGCTGGAAGGCATTGAGGACAACGTATTCGTGAACCTCCGCAACCGGCAGACCGGCGTGGTCGCGTCCTTGCACAGCACCATGACCCAGTGGCGGCACATGTTCTCCATCGAGGTGTTCCTGGAACGGGGTTATATGGTGCTCAATGGCCTGAAGACCTCTTCAGGAAGCTACGGTGACGAGGTGCTTACCATCGCCAAAAACCGGTCGGTGGCGCCGGCTGCGACCTGGGAAGACGAGGAGAAGACCACCTTCCACCTCGATAACTCGTGGTTTGACGAGACGGACTATTTCCTGAACTGCGTGCGCCACAGTCTGCCGGTCGCCAGCGGCAATTCCGGGGATGCCCTCAAGGTGATGCGCCTCATCGACACCGTTTACCAGGAGGAGCGCCACCACCGCGACGACCTGCACGACCGGCTTCAGGCGTGAATTTGCTGCCCCAGTTCGGTGCGCTGCTGCTAACACTTCCGGGGCTGGCGGCCGATTGGCCCGCGTTTTGTGGCCCCAGCGGCGGACCGCTTCAAGGACGCGATCAAGACCCTCGACTTCTATCATGCCCGGGAACACCTGCAAGCGGTGGCCGATCTGGAGCACGGGGTCGGGACCGAGGCGAACCGGGACTGGATGAAATGGACAACACGGGATCTGGCCGGCGGACGACAGATCCGGGTCCTAACCCACCTCGAAGGGTTGTTGAGTTCGGAGCAGGAGCGCACGGTCCAGGAGCGGGAGGACCTTGAACGGGAGGTGGACTACTTCCGCTCGCACCGGGACCATCTCAACTACAAGGAGCGCGAGCGGGATGGCTCACCCCTAGGAAGTGGCGCCGTCGAGTCTTTGGGCAAGCAGCTTCAGGCCCGCCTGCGCGGTTGCGGACAGTTCTGGGGACAGCATGGCCTACCCCCGCTCCTTCGCTTGTGCGTTGCAGTCAAAAACAAGGATGCCCATCTCCTCTGAAACTGACATCCACCAACAACTCCGGGATGCACGGCCCACCGCCGCTGGCCGTTTATTGAACATTATTTCGGAGGAAGGGACCTTGTTGGTAATTTAGCGCCGGGACGGCAAGATCGAAGTTTGCACCCGACATACGTTTGGCCTGTCCCCAGCCCGCACCGCGGTCGCGGTGGCCGGTAATCAGCACTTCTGCCGCCTTCGGGACCAACTCATTTGCTTCCGCACTCCCGCTGCGGCCGACGCTCGTGACTGACGTCTCGCCAACCGCGCCCGATGTCCACCCTCGCCATGCCCCAGTCCGGCCGACCTTCCCAGTTCCGAGAGTGGGGTCGCCGCGTCTGGGATTCACCCACGGCCAACACCTGGGTCAGTCTCTTCACCCGGAGCGCGAGCCTTGTCCTGGTGCTCCCCTTGGTGCTGCGAAAGTTTACGGATGTCGAGGCCGCGGTCTGGTTTGTCTTCAGCGCGGTGCTCGCCGTGCAGGGAATCATTGGTTTCGGTTTCAGCCCCAGCTTCGCCCGCCTGCTCTCCTACGCACGGGCAGGTGCCAGCGTCGAACAGATGGGAGACCTCCGGGATGCCCGGGGCGTCGCCGCCAGCGGGGAGACCAACTGGACGTCGGTTGGCCGCCTTGTGGCCTGCATGAGCCGCATCTTTGCGGGGCTTACACTTGCCAGCGCCTTGCTCATGGCCACGCTGGGCAGCCTGGCGGTTTGGAAACCCATCGCCGCCACAGGGCATTCGTCCCAAGCTTGGCTCGCTTGGGGGGTTATTGTAGCAGGGTCCAGCCTGTCGTTTTGGGTGACCCACTACGTATCCATCCTGCAAGGCATGAACCGCCTGGCCGATTGGCGCCGGTGGGAGACTTTGCTCTCCTTAGGTAGCATCTTCTCCGCCTTCTTCGTGCTGTTGGCCGGGGGCAAATTGCTGGGCATCGCCCTCGCCTATCAGGCATGGACCATCGTAGGCCTGTTCGTGTATCGCACGCTCTGTCAGCCAGTCATCGCCCCAGTCCGAATCGGACCCACCTATCAGTGGGAACGGCCGGTGTTTGCAGTGGCATGGAACTCCGCCTGGAAATCGGGCGTAACGACGACACTTACCTACGGGCTGGTTCAATCCACTGGAGTTATTCAGGCGCAATTCGGCGACCCGGGTTCCATCGCTACCTACAACTTCATGCTCCGCCTGGTCACCCTGATCGGCCAAGTCGCACAGGCACCGTTCTTGACCAAGCTGCCCGAACTCGCCCGTCTTCGCGCCATGGGCGACCTTGCATCCCAACGACAACTGCTTGCTCGTGGGATGCGACTCACCCACTGGAGTGTCGTCGCGGCTGTCGCTGCGGTTGCAACGATAATGCCTATCGGCCTCGGGTTGATCAAAAGCAAATCCGTTACGTTCGACCCGCTGTTATGGGTGTTTTTCGGGACCAACCTCTTCTTCGATCGCCTTGGCGGCATGCTTCATCAGGTTCGAAACCTCACAAACCGACCGATGGAACACGTCGGAATGCTCGGATACTTTACAATTAACGTCACGCTCATGGTGGCACTCCGACCACAATTCGGACTCTACACATTTCCATTAGCGATGCTTGGCACTCACTTATTGTTTGCCATTTGGTTTAATGGATCAATTGCCTACCATGTGATAGGCGTGCGAGCGTTATTGTTTGAACGAACTATTGCGCTGCCGGCGTTTGTTGGTTTAATGATTGTTCTCTACCGACTGGTATTTACGACATCAACGTGAATCACCCCTTGGCCAGCTAATGCAATGACAATTCAACATAATCCAGTCTATAAAGCACTGCGAACTCTTAAATGGACACTTACAGCATATCGCACCAATCCACCATGGAAACGTGCTAGGATATCCGAAACTAGTAAGTGCCGCCCCACGCTTGCGCCCTTTTGCAAAGGTGATGGAGTAGACATAGGGTTCGGAGGTGACCCGATCGTCCCACATGCGATATGTATGGACCTCCCGAATCGCTACGCCAACTATACGGCTCATGTTCAACATCTTCATGGAAGTGCCGATAACCTGTTTTGGTTTAAGGAAAGTAGCCTAGATTGGGTCTACTCGTCCCATGTCTTAGAAGATTTTAAAGACACAACATATGTCCTAAATGAATGGTTGAGGGTGATAAAGCCAGGCGGAGTCCTTGTCCTATACCTGCCCCATGAGCAAACCTACCGCCAACACTGCATCGCCACTGGTCGCCCGCCTAACGCACACCATATTCACGAGCATTTCGGACCCGACTTGATCAAGCACGCCCTTCAGCATCGGCGCGATACCAAGGTAATCCACGAACGTTTTCCAGTCGGGGTTTATAGCTTTGAATTGGTGATCCAGAAACTCCAGTAAGAAAACAGTGACCTGTCTGGTAATTAAAAACGATGGAATCGGAGATCTGATACTTGCATCAGGCCTTATATCTGATCTAACGAAGGAGTATCACTCTGTCGATCTGGTGACTTGCATACAGAACCGCGAGGTCGCGGAAATGATTCCAGGGCTTCGCCATCGCATCTACGTTTCCCGAGATTCAATACGCTTCCAATCCCACCTGCTGCGAATCGGCGTGAAGTGGAAAACTGGAGATCCAATCGACATTATCGCCTTCGATTCGATACGCTACACAACATATGATGTTGCAATATGCCTCCGCCGGTTCATCCGCACTAGCACTCTGATTTTGATGTCAATGGTAAAGGCGCAGCATCGTTACGCCGCATGGCAATACCCGACAAACATCAGCTCAACTCTTGCATCACATCTATCCATCAAGTGGAACCGTTTTAATGGTGACATTCGAACCTTATCAGAGCTTGAATACTACAAGTCATTCCTTGACTCCTTTCTGCCGCACCGTGCGTGGTCGAATCCATCCCTTTCAGTTTCGGATCACTTGAGCGAGGAGCGGGAGCACGCGCGAATAGGACTTGCGATAAGCGGGAGTTCAACGAATTGGCCCGAATCTCATTGGGTTGAATTGGCCAAGTCACTCTATGACCGCGGCTACCAGTTGTCTTTATTTGGGGGACAGGACGCAGTCCCACTTGCGAGACTAATACTTGCAGCGATTCCAAAAGTGAGATGTCATGTGGGCTACCTGCCATTTTCAGAGGCTGCACAGAAGCTAAAGGCTCTAACGCTATTGATAGGAAACGACACTGGATTCACGCACTATGCTAGCCTATTCTCATCACGCTGCCTAATTATCTTAGGAGGTGGAACATTCGGTCGTTTCTTCCCGTGGCCTGGATCAACAAACCAATATGTGATCTTCAATGCACTAGAGTGTTTTGATTGCACGTGGAACTGTCCGCTCGAAAGAAGAGAATGTCTCCATCGAATTACCGCACACTCCGTCTTAATGTATGCGCTGGCGATCATTCGAGATGAGGCGCCCGTGTGGCTTAACCTTGCCCAAGAAGACGTAGAATATTCCGTTGCCTGGCATTTTGTGCCCGGTGAGCTCGCCAAGCAGCGACTCTCCGCCAATGGCAACGGAGTTGAACGTCGCACTACACCTCTAAAGTGAATCTCCGAATGTTAGAAACGCAACTCGCCACACTTGAGGCGGAACCCCGCCCTAGGGGCCGCATCCGTGACACATTAGAACTATTGAGCTGCCCGTCTAGATGGCCAGCCTATCTGACAACTGGCGGAATACTGGCCCTTCAATTCACGTCAGCCCAGTTCTCTCGTCGAAGCTTCGTGGCGCTCAATCTCGCGCTATTTGGTCTGATGTGGGCGAAACTGCTGTCGCGATCAAGGGCAACGGGCGAGATACGCTCGACACTTGGTTTGCCATTCTGGTTGGGTGTAATCCTAATTGGATTAAACTCAATAATAATGGCGTGGCAAAGGAGCATGGTGGAAGGAATTATGGTTGGCGTCCTGACTGGAGTCCACGACCTGTGCGTTGTTAGCTCAATGATTGCATTGTATTTCTATACAGGCAGGCGACCATTCGTAAACTGTATTTGCTCTGCGGCGTGCATGATAATTTTTTTTGGTGGCGCAAATCTAGCGGCCGATAGGCTCGGATTTGGTTTCGCAAATTTAACAGACCGGACCGAAGTCTTTGAATCGCGCGTAAGCGCTGGTGCCTATCGGTGGCAGAGTCCACTCTATTCAGCTTGGCAGCTGAGCGGGTTGCTGCGAGTTGCGCTTCCAATGACAGTGCTGTTTGCGATGGCCCCCCTTAGCAAATGGAGCGATCGGTCATTCTGGGGATGCCTCTCATTGCTATCAATCGGTTTACTTTACATGCTTGAATATCGAGCTTCGGCAATGCCTATTATCGTTTTACTTTCAGTGCTAATGATCAGAGGCTTCACACTTCGCAAGTGGGCAATGATCGGAGTGATTCATTATCCACTTATTGCACCATTAATACTGACCATCTCATCTTTTGAGTTATTCTTGCTGACCAGACTGCCAGACTTTGTCACCTCCATCCTAGGTCAACGACTACAGGAAGTTGTGACGCTTTCGAGAAGGACAGATATGTGGCGGCAAGGCATCTCTGGCCTCCTTGAAGGCTCGCACCTATTGCTAGGCGAGGGCCACTTTATGCTAGATTGCTCGGATGATATTGATGTCGAGGGTCAAACCGCCTCCGAGATGTTTCGAAGAATTAGCTTTCATCAAGGCGTTATTGATCATTTTTATATCTATGGATCGATTGGTGCAACAATCATTCTTGTGGCGTCGCTGGTATTTTTTTGGAAGAGCGTTCACGCATTCCAGTGGGGAAGTTCAGCCTCGCGTCTGTCTCTACACGAGGGATTTGTCGCTACGGTATTCTTAGCAATGGTCGCCGTTGCGAACTCACACGATGGATTCCTCGTTGAAGGCAATCACATGTATTTGTTGATTGCTCTCGCTTTGAACACCCTTTGGGTCGATCGAGAAGTTGGAAATTCCAAGCCGCGGTTTGCGTCGCCATGAATGTCTCTTCCTTACTAAATCCCCGTTATGTGTGGCAAAGGAGGCGTGCTGTCCTGCCTAGGTTTAAGGATGGGATCCAGCAGTCGCTTAGGCATCTTGGCGTTCCCACCTGTCACGCTGATTGGGAGATTCGAAAACTCCGCGGCATTCACTCCGGAAGACGCGGCTTTATTCTGGGCAACGGTCCAAGCCTTCGGGTTGACGATATTAACAAACTTGTTAACGAGGTTTCGTTTGCATCAAACAAGATCTTCCTTTGCTTTGACCAAACTGATTGGCGACCAACATATTATGTTGTGGCCGATCGCTTAGTGGCAAAGAATAATGCGGCTGTGATTGAATCGTTACCCGTCACTAAGATTATCTCAGATGACTTCAAGGTGTATTTTTCACCCAAGTCTAACATCATTTGGTTTCATGAACTGTGGCGAAACCACGTCATACTTGATCGACTCGACGGTAAATCAACCCGAGATGGCGGTTACTTCTCAACCGATGCGTTGGTCGGCTTGGATGCTGGGTCCACTGTAGTATATTCACAGCTGCAGCTTGCATATTATATGGGGATAAGAGAGATTTATCTCCTGGGTCTTGATTTCAGCTTCAATGTTCCTTCACGAGTCGTTCAAACTATCGAATCAGGATATGAAAGAGCGCTTGAGTCTGTAGGCGAGGTGAATCATTTTCATCCAGACTACAGGAAGCCTGGGGAAATCTGGGCGATTCCACGCCTTGACTGCCAGAAAGTTGTCTTTCAGTTGGCAAGGAGACAATTCGAGTCCGTCGGTGGTAAAGTGTATAATGCGTCTCGACAATCCAAGTTGGATGTTTTCGATAGGGTTGATTTGGAGTCGCTATTCCCGCGCTAAGGCATCGGGCTTTTGACTTCACTTTGCAATCTACTGCCGCAGATTTAAAATACTTTTCCACTTTGTTGTATGGGGCTTCTGAAACAGATTCGTGCTGGGATCAACCGCGTCATAGCCCCGGCGGGCTTCGAACTGGTCCGCCGCCAGGAAGCCGTTATGGAACGGGCAATTGCCCGGCTCCCGCGGCAGGGATTCCGGTTCGGCTCCGTGATAGATATCGGGGCGGCCGCCGGCACCTGGACGGCCATGGCCGCGCCGCTGCTGGGGGAGGCAACGTTCCTGATGGTGGAGGCGCTGAAGGAGCGTGAGCCGTTGCTGCAGGAGCTGGTCCGGAGACATGGCCAGCGCTTGGAATATCACATCTGCGCCGCCGGTCCCTCCCGGGGCAAGACCTCGTTCACGGTCACGGATGATTTGGATGGCAGTGGTGCCACCGCGGCATGGGCCAGTGCGGGCCGGATCCGGGAGGTCGAGATGCTGACCGTGGATGAACTGGTCGCCAGCCATCGCCTGCGTGCGCCGCATTTCCTGAAGTTCGACACGCATGGGTTTGAGCTGCCCATCCTGGAGGGGGCAACGGCAACCCTGAAGAACACGGACGTGATCGTGATGGAATGCTACCTGTTCGACGGGGCGGAAAGGCAATTGCTGTTCTGGCAGATGTGCGAATGGATGCAGCAGCACGGTTTCCGTTGCTTCGATGTGGTGGACCAGCTTTACCGGCCCCGGGATCAGAGGCTATGGCAGTTGGACCTGTTCTTCGCCCGGTCAACCTGGCCCAAGTTCGGAGACCTCGGTTACGCGTAAGTCGGCGCTTCGCGGGCGCGGTTCCACTCCCAATTCCATGTTCAGGTTTGCATGCTGATCAGCGTAGTCACGCCCGTCCTGAACGGGGCCAAGACGATTGAGCGGACCCTGCGTACCGTGGCGGGACAGCGCGGCGATTTTGAACACATTGTGATGGACGGCGGGAGCACCGACGGGACGGGCGAGATCGTCGAGCGCTACCAGTCCGCGTATCCGGTGCGGCTCGTGCGGCAACCGGACCGCAGCCTTTACGAGGGCGTCTGGAATGGCATGCAACTGGCCCGCGGTGAGGTCCTGGCTTACTTGAACGCTGAC
>JBDLQR010000332.1:0-6705 GCA_039800485.1 Pseudomonadota bacterium | reverse complement strand
GGCGCGCTGCGTTACACCTGCCCGTTTGATCTTTCTGGCAGCCCGACGCTGACCTTGCCCGGTGGTGTGAATCCGGACGGGATCCCTGTCGCCCTCCAGTTCGTGGCGCCCGACTTTGAGGAAACTCTCCTCATCCGGGCCGGTTGGGCCTTCCAGCGTGCGACGAACTGGCACCGCCTGCACCCGGCGGCTTGAGAATTGGTGACAGTTACCCTATTTCCGGAAATGAGGTAACTGTCACCGAATTCAAGGTGCATAAATCCTAGCCGGACGCCGACAACTATAGTGTTGTAGAACTTGACAACACTGGTCGCGTGTTGGCATTCTCCACAACATGAAAGCCGTTGAGCTTTTCCGTGAGCGGGTAATTTATGCCGAGGACCGATTTGCCGAATTGGTTCTTTGGCGTGTCCCCCATCCCCTGCCGGGATCGCGTCATACCTACAAGTACAGGCTGGCCTACATTGTGGAGCAGGTCTGCGTGCTTCGATACGACAACGAGGCAGGTAAAGGGGACCATCGACATTTTGATGGCAAGGAAACTCACTACCGCTTTTCATCCCCGGAAAAGCTGCTTGCAGACTTCCAGCGAGATATAGAGAGGTGGGAATTTGAAAACGGTAATTCTTGAAGTTGGCAGCCCTGCGCAGGCCATGAAGGGCTTTGCCTCATCATGGACCTCTGGCAAGCACGAGAAGGCCGCACGGATTAGCTTTGCCTCACCGGAGCTGCTGTGGAAAGTCCTCACGGCCAAAAGATGGGAGCTCATCAAGGCACTTTGCGGAGCGGGCCCGATGTCCATCCGCGAAGCAGCCCGTCGCGTGGGCCGGGACGTCAAGGGCGTGCATGGCGATGTGGTTGCTTTGCTGAACGCCGGCCTTCTAATGCGCACTGACCAAGGCGCAATCGAATTCCCCTATGAGGCGGTAAAGGTCGAATTTCTGCTGCAGGCTGCCTGAAGGACAGGCTGTCTACCGCAGGAGCCTCAGCCCCGCCACTCTGCGGCGTGCTGCACAAACCACTGATAGGCGCTGCGTAATCCCTGCTCAAGATCGATGCTTGCTCGCCAACCCAGGCTTTGCAGGCGGCCCACGTCGAGCAGCTTGCGCGGTGTGCCATCCGGTTTGGTGCTATCCCAAATCAAGCGGCCGTTGAAGCCTGTAACGCGTGCGATGAGCTCGGCGAGCTCGCGAATCGTGCAGTCCACACCCGTGCCCACATTGATGTGGCTCAGCATGGGCTGTGTATGCGCCCGCCAAGTGTTTTCATCCAGATTCATCACGTGCACGCTCGCTGCTGCCATGTCGTCCACATGCAGAAACTCGCGCCTGGGTGTGCCGGTGCCCCAGAGCATCACCTCGGATGCACCACCTTGCACTGCCTCATGGAACCGTCGCAGCAGCGCCGGAATCACATGGCTGTTGTCTGGATGAAAGTTGTCCCCCGGTCCATACAGATTGGTGGGCATCACGCTGCGATAGTCTCGGCCGTATTGGCGGTTGTAGCTTTCGCAGAGCTTGATGCCAGCAATCTTGGCGATGGCGTAAGGCTCGTTGGTGGACTCCAGCGGACCTGTGAGCAATGCATCTTCGGCCATGGGCTGCGGTGCGAGCCTGGGGTAGATACAGCTGGAACCCAGCAACAAAAGCTTCTGCACACCGTGACGATGCGCGGCCTGCACGACATTGGCCTCCATCATCAGGTTTTCGTAAATGAACTCGGCCGGATAGGTGTTGTTGGCGTGGATACCACCCACTTTGGCGGCGGCCAGATACACCCGCGCGGGCTTGTTCGCGGCAAACCAGTCGTTCACCGCCGTCTGATTGGTGAGGTCGAGCTCGGCATGCGTCGCGGTGAGTATGGGCCCCGGCCCAAGCGCCTGCAGGTGGCGAACGATCGCGCTGCCCACCATGCCGCGGTGGCCAGCGACATAGATGGGGGCCGTTGCCGTGTGCTGTTTCGAGGGTTCCATGACTTCCCTGGTCGGCATGAATAAACCGTGACAGTAACCTGATTAACGGCCGGCCGGAAATGAGGTAACTGTCACCCTTTTGCTCACCCTGCTTCCCAAAACTGGCGAGGCTGCATCAGCACACGGTTCGGGTAGGGTTTGTTCAGCAGTAAAAGATCACCGGTGATCAGGACAGCCGCGGGCTCGCCAGCAAGGAGCGCCCAGAGATGCGCGTCACCTGCATCGGGCGGAAAGTGTTCAGTGGAAGAGCCGGTGAGCGGCGCAGGATTACCAGACAGGAGCGATGCGGCAGGCAGCTCCCGCCATATCGCGTTGGCCGTAATCGCGGCCAGCAGCTCATCGACCTCGGTTTCTGTCAGGCCATGACGCTGGGCCAGCTTTGGCCGCAACAGCACAGCACGGTACTCAACCAGCAAATCGGGGGACAGCAGAAACATGAGGCTGCCGTCCAACATGGCATCCAAGGTGCGAGCAGTGGGGCTATCCGTCTGCGGCGTCAGCAGGGCGGCCACCAACACGTTGGTGTCCACCACAACAAGGCGCGTCATCGCGTCTTGTTGTCGGGCGCATGGCCTTTACTGGATCGATAGCTGCGGGTTTCTGCCACCGCCAGTTCCATGGCCATGGCTTCATCGATGCACGCCTGTTGGCGTGCCCTTGCCACCAGCTCGCGAGCTGAGGCCATAGGTTTGATACCGCGGAGCAGAAGACCCTCTTCAATGATCTTACCGATGGAGCGGCCCTGCCGTGCTGCAGCCTCCTTCAGGGCCTGGTGCAGAGCGTCATCCAGGGTAATCGTCAGTCGGGACATGGCTTGAGCCCCCGTGGATATCTATTCTGCGCAAAAGCATAACATCACCAAAACACCATCACACCCACTCTTTTTGCCAGGGTTTTCACGCACCCCAATCCCTAACGGTAGGCCGAGTTGGGGATCGCCTTGCGCTTGGCAATGGCATCCAGCATGCCTACTGCCTCAAAGCAGCGTCCCGTCAGGATGAGCAGCGGCAACAGCAGTCGGTCAAATCTTTTCAGATAGCTCTGGCCAAGCCGGCGCAGATCCGCCATTTCCCGTCTCGTTCGGCGCAACAGCACCCACGGTATGGACGAGAAGGCCGGCCCATCGGGCGTCTGCATCATGTCTGAATAGCCGACGTTGCGGTGCACGTCGAACAGTAAAGCCAGCCCGCCAAGCGCGTGCAGCATGCGTGCATCCGGGTGGAAATAGGGCGCGTGCCCGGCCGCCAGGATCTGGCGGTTGCGCAGCCGGCAGGAAAGAAAGGGCGTGATCGCATCCGGGTAGGGAAAGGACTTGAGTATATGCCGGCGATACAGCGCGCCATTGTTGGAGATGTAACTGGAGGGTGATGGCTTGCCGTAATCATCGAATGCGCGGTGCAGCAGGTTAAGGCACCGACGATAAGCCGTTTCGTCGCCGTACCAGGTGCGGCCGCTCACCATGTCAACGTGCGGGTGCTCGCGAAGCACGCCCACAAGGGTTCGCAGCCATGACGGATTGGGTGTGCAGTCGGCTTCGATAAGCGCTATCAGCTCAGCTTCCGTATGCCGCACCCCGTAATCCTTGAGCTTGGCGGACTGGGTTTCCTCCGTGAAAAGAAACCGTGTGCGCGGCGCGATGTGGCGTAGGGAGCTTGGCACCGCGTCGGCAAACCGGCTGTTCTCCACCACCACCAATTCGAACGGCTCATCAAAGTCCTGCGCGGCAAATGCCTTGAGCACTTCAAACTCGTCGCGCCAGGTCTTCTGCTCGGTGAGCTCGAAATCAGAGACGATGATGACGGAGACAAGGGGTTTCATGGGCGTACGGCCAGCTGGCCTGGTTGACCCGGATGATGTTGATCACGCGCCGGCAAACGCAAAGCGAGCTGCTGAAAGATCATGGCGCTCAAACCGGTGACAGTTACCCTATTTCCGGGAAATTGGTGACAGTTACCCTATTAGCGGGTGACCGGAAATGAGGTAACTGTCACCAATTTCTCACCAATTTCTTGAGGATGGCGATATACGCGCCTTGGTCTTCAACGCTCATCGCGGTGCTGCCATGAAATTGTCTTCTGAGTGGGAGCACAAGCCCTCACGGGTAAGTGGTTTGCGCGGAGTCCTGGGAGACCAGGGCAGCGCAAACAACTCGTACCCCCTCGCCTCGAAGAAGTCGAACAGGGCAGCTCGTTCCGACTCCTCCCGACTCTCGAAGATGATGCGAGGCCGCACCTCCCGAAGCACCGCCTCCGCACCTTTGAGAACGGAGAGCTCGTTACCCTCGGTGTCTATTTTGATCAGCACACGATTTGACTTCATCCTGGACAGGTAATCATCCAAGGGGGACTGCTGTACGGTCTCGGTAACCAGTTCCGCTTCCTTTTCGAGCTCCGCTATGACGTGCGCGTTGGTGGACCCAAGCCATGTCTCCCGCTTCGGGTAAACCAGCCTCACTTCTCCCTTTTCTGCCCCCAAGGCAATGTGTTCGATATGCGGCGCTACTTTGTTGGTGGCACAGGCGTGCAAGAAATAGGCGTGGCACGAACTATTGGGCTCAAAAGTGAGGGTGGGAATGCCGCATGCCAGAAACAACAACGAATGAGTGCCGTAGTTCGCTCCAATATCCAGAAAGAGATCAGGCCTGCATTCAGCGGACTCGATCAGCGCCTTGTAGGTTTGTTTGATCTCAATGTCGTGGCCGACAATGGATATCGCGGTGTCCCAGCTCAACCAGAAGTCGTGCTCCGCCAGCGGCATCCGGATGACCCGATCGGCAAAACGAACTACCCAGTAACCCGAGCCTTGATGGGATTTTCCATCCCGGAAGATCTTCGCGTAATCGGTGTGGAATTTTTGCCGCCTGGCTGGTCCGAGACGCGAATACCACACATTCAAAACACGCCTGCCGAGCGAATTGGCGGCCAAACCTTTCACCAACCGAGCAGCGAAGCTTGGTGCAGAAGATTCTTCAGGACTCTGAATTCCATTGTGGTTTTGCATGCCTGGTCAATCCGGGAGGTGCTTGTTCTGACGGTATCAACTTTCGGATCGGCGTGGAACAGGCATGCAGGGTGACGCATGACTCGGCTCGTGGTCTACCGTCTGCCAGACAACACTGGCGGTAGTACTCAGCGCTCCTGTGCCATCGCGACATTGAACCCGCTCAGCTTGAGCGTGCCCAGGCGGCGGGCTTCTTCGTAGTCGGCGGCCACCATCTCTGCACACATCTGCTGGGCGGTGATCTCCGGCACCCATCCGAGCTTTTCCCGCGCCTTGGCCGGGTTGCCGAGCAGGGTATCCACCTCCGCCGGGCGGAAATAACGTGCATCCACCTGCACGATGCAGTCGCCTACCCGCAGCGCCGGTGCCTTGGTGCCTGTGATAGCAGTGACATAGCCCTTCTCTTCCACGCCAGTGCCACGGAATTCGAGCTCCAAGCCCAGCTCGCGCGCTGACCACTGCACAAACTCCCGCACGGAATACTGCGCACCGGTGGCAATGACATAGTCCTCCGGCGCTGCCTGTTGCAGCATCATCCACTGCATGCGCACGTAATCCTTGGCGTGCCCCCAGTCGCGCAGCGAATCCATGTTGCCCATGTACAAACAGGACTGCAGACCCATGGCCACATGTGCCAGGCCACGCGTGATCTTGCGGGTAACGAAGGTTTCGCCGCGACGTGGGCTCTCATGGTTGAAGAGGATCCCGTTGCAGGCATACAGACCATAGGCCTCGCGGTAGTTCACGGTGATCCAGTAGGCGTAGAGCTTGGCGACGCCGTAAGGGCTACGTGGATGGAACGGCGTGGTCTCCGTCTGCGGGGTCTCCCGCACCTGGCCATAAAGCTCGGAGGTGCTTGCCTGGTAGAAGCGGGTTTTCTTTTCCAGCCCCAGAAACCGGATGGCCTCCAGCAGCCGCAAGGTGCCCATGGCATCCACATCTGCCGTGTATTCCGGGGCTTCGAAGCTCACCGCCACATGGGACTGTGCGCCAAGGTTGTAGATCTCGTCCGGCTGCACCTCTGCAATGATGCGGGTGAGATTGGAACTGTCTGTGAGATCCCCGTAATGCAGCCGAAAGCGCCGGTTGTCTGCCTGCGGATCTTCGTAGATGTGATCCACCCGCTGGGTGTTGAACTGCGAGGCACGGCGCTTGATGCCGTGCACTTCATAGCCCTTCTCCAGCAGAAACTCTGCGAGGTAACTGCCATCCTGGCCAGTGATACCGGTGATGAGGGCTTTTTTCATGGGTGATGTCCGTATCTCGGGATTTTGTTCTTAGTCAGAAGTTTATCCACTTGAGCCCGGCTGGTCAGTCACCCTGGCGAAACCGGCGCGCAACGATATTCAGTGCTGTGGATCAAAACCCAAGCCCCACGCCGCCGCTGCGGCAGCCAAGCGCTTGTCGCGCGTCCAAAGTAAGGAACCTGGCGCAAGACGCAGCGCTGCCAACAGATGGGCGTCTACGTAACCGATGCCCAGGCCGGGCAAGTCATGAGTCACTATCAAAGTCATGACCTCGGCGTGGCTCGCCGCAGGGGCCTGGGGCAAGTTCTCGAGGCATTCGATAATGAGCTCGCGCTGCCGGAGCAAACCCAGAGCAATCTCACCGATGACAAACGGATGGGCCAGCACCCGGCCTTCCGCCAGCAAGGCGCTCAAGGTGGTATCGCCTTCACGAAGGTGGTCCACCCATACGGAGGTGTCGACCAAGACCATCAGGGCGTTTTCACT
>JBDLQR010000331.1:0-3941 GCA_039800485.1 Pseudomonadota bacterium | reverse complement strand
CGTAGCCCAGGCGGGTTCCAGCTTCCACGGCGGCGCTCTGGCTGGCACCGCTCAGCACCAGCAGGCGTGCAAGCTGCGGTTTGCGAGAGGGTTTGGACTTGAGTTGATCGAATCGGTAGCGCGCGCTGTTGAATGCCACCGCCATCTGTCTGGCCTGCCACGCCACATCGCGGTCGTGGACTGCCACCTCCAGCAAGGCGCTGGCAGCGGTGCGCACACCGGCTTCGCAGAGGGCCTTGGCTGCGGTCATCAGTACCCGCTGGTACTCGCTGCCCGAGATGCCATCCTGGCGCCCGCAGCCCACCAGCAGGACGCGCTCGGCGCTGATCCCGCCCACGTCGGGCAGCATTAGCGATTCACCGGGATTGCCGCTAATATCGCCCCGCTTGATGACCCGACTGAGAGCACCCCGCGAAGCCTTGTCCAGCGCCTGCGCGCAGGCACTGAGGCGCTTGCCGGAGTGGACTGCTACCGCGATGCAGGCGGTTTTCAGGGTTCGAGCGCTACCAAGTTTGACCGAAATCTCCATCTTGAGCCGTCCTCCAGAGGTGCATCGCGTGTCAGGGAACCGACCCGGGTCGAGCCGGCGTTGGGCATCGAGGGAGTGTATGCGCAGGCTCCGCGAGGCGTAAAGCACACCCACCCCATGAAGATTCTCGATCGCTACATCGGCTGGAACATCATCGCGGCGACAGCCACGGTGCTGCTGGTGCTGGTGTTCATCTTCACCTTCTTCGCCTTCATTGATCAGCTCGATGATCTCGGACGGGGCACTTACGGTCTGGGCAAGATCGTGCTCTTCGTCCTGTTCAGCGTTCCCACGCTCACCTACGAACTGTTCCCCATGGCGGCCCTGATCGGCTCATTGATCGGTTTCGGCACGATGATGCGCAACGGTGAGCTGGCGGTCATACGCTGCGTGGGGGTGAGCAAGGGCCGGGTGGTCTATGCCGTGATCAAGGCGGGCATGGTGCTGCTGGTGTCTGCCATGCTGATGGGAGAGTTCATCGCCCCGCCTGCCGAGCGCTTCGCCCGTGACTATCGCAGCATGGCCATCAATGAACGGGTCACCTTCAAGTCGGAAAACGGCTTCTGGGCGCGGGATGGCGACAGCTACATCAACATCCGGGAAATCCTGCCCGGGGACCAGCTCCGGGATGTGTTCATCTACGAGTTCGATGCTGAAAACAAGCTCAGATTGAGTACCCATGCGGAGTTCGCGCGGTACACCAACCAGGAGTGGATGCTGGAGAACATCTCCCAGACCCTGCTCAGTGATGAGGGGCTTGAGCGGCGCACGTTGCCGGAAGCCGCCTGGGACTCCATCCTCAAGCCCGACCTGCTGCAGATGGTGACCATCAATCCGGACAGCCTGTCGATCTGGAGTCTTGCCAAATACAGCCGCTTTCTGCGCACCAACGGACAGAACGCCCAGCGTTACGAGCATGTGATGTGGCTCAAGATCACCTACCCCATCGCGACAGTGGTCATGGTGGTGCTGGCGGTGCCGATGGTGCTGCGCGCGAGTCGCAGCGTGACGGTGGGTCAGCGGGTGCTGGTGGGGGCATTGATCGGACTCGGCTTCCACCTGCTCAATCAGGCCGCGGGCCACCTCGGCGTGGTGTACGAGATCCTGCCGGTGCTGAGCGCGACCGGGCCGGCCTTGATGATGGGACTGCTCGCAGCCTGGCTGCTTGCGCGTACGCCCTGAGGGCGGGCAGTCCCGTCGACCCTCGCCGCTCGTTGCTACCCGCTCACTGCTGACGGGGGCGATAATCCCGGACCAGCCGCGTGCCCGAGGCCAGATCGTGCCAGGCCGCCCATTCCGGATTCCACAAGGCCCGCCAGAACCCGAAACCTGCCGGCAGCCAGGACACCAGGGCCACCGCAAAGCGGACGGCCGTCTGGGCCCAGGAAGCTCCTCCCCCGGTACGTGCATCGACAAGGCGAATCTTCCAGCTCTGCATGCCGAGTGTGCGCCCCCTGCGCCAGCTGTAGCCCAGGTAACCGTAGGCGGCCAGGCCCAGCCAGGCGCTGAACCACGGATTGTTCGGCGCAATCGCCTCGCCTCCATGCAGGGCAACGACTGGAATGCCGGCCAGGAACAGCACGCCGAACAGAGCCAGCAGGTCGTAGAGGATGGCGCCCAGCCGTCGCCACAGGGAGACCCTGAGCATCGCGGCGGTAGTGACGGGCGGGAGGTTCATGCGATGGATCCCTGCACACCGAATCGGCACGGGAATCTGTCACAAACCCGTGAATTTCGGAAGCCGCGACACCGGAGCTTTTTGCTAACATCCGCAGCTCAGCCCAAGGTGGTGACAACGGGTGAAAGTCGGCTTTCAGCCGGTCACTCATCCACCGCCCCATGCAAGGCCAAGTGCCACACAACATTGCCGCAGGAGGAAATCAGAGATGGCGCAGACTCATTCGAACCCCGCCCCGGGCCAGCAGCCGCTCCGGCTCGACGCCGCCGTGATCGGTGCCGGCGTTGCCGGTCTGTATCAGCTTCACCAGCTTCGGCAGCAGGGATTCGCCGTCAGGGCTTTCGACACTGCCTCCAGCGTGGGCGGCACCTGGTACTGGAATCGCTACCCGGGTGCAAAGTTTGACTCCGAGTCCTACATCTACCAGTACCTGTTCGATGAAAATCTTTACAAGGACTGGAGCTGGAGTGAGCGCTTCCCGGGGCAGCCCGAGATCGAGCGCTGGATGAACTACATCGCGGACAGGCTCGACCTGCGCAAGGACATCCAGTTCAACACCACGATCGCCTCCGCGCACTACCAGGAAAGCACCGGGCGCTGGACCGTGACCACCACCGACGGTCAGGTCATCGATACCCAGTTCCTGATCTCCTGCTGCGGCATGCTCTCTGCGCCGCTCGAGCGGGTGTTCCCCGGGCAGGAAACCTTCAAGGGCCGCATCTTCCACACCTCGCGCTGGCCCAAGGAGCAGATTGATTTCACCGGCAAGCGCGTCGGCGTGGTTGGCACCGGTGCTACCGGTATCCAGGTCATCCAGACCATTGCCTCCAAGGTGGGGCATCTCAAGGTTTTCGTGCGCACGCCCCAGTACATCACGCCGATGGCCAACCCGCACTACGGCGAGGCCGAGCAGGCGGCCTACAAGGCGCGCTTCGAGGAACTCCGCAAGACGCTACCCAACACTTTCTCCGGCTTCGAGTACGACTTCGAGAACGGTCCATGGGCTGAATTGTCACCCGAGCGCCGTCTGGAGGTTCTGGAAGCCAACTGGAAGTTCGGATCGCTGAAGCTCTGGCTTGCCACCTGCCCCGAGCTCTTCACTGACCCCGAGGTGAGCGAGGAGATCTCGGAGTTCGTGCGCAAGAAGATGCGCGACCGCCTCAAGGATCCCAAGCTGTGCGAACTGCTGATTCCGACCGACTACGGCTACGGTACGCACCGCGTGCCGCTGGAGAGCGGTTACCTCGAGGTCTATCACCGCCCGAACGTGGAGGCCATCAGCGTCAAGAACAATCCGATTGCGGCGGTGGTACCAGAGGGTCTGAAGCTCGCCGATGGGACGGTGCATGAGGTCGATATCCTCGTCCTTGCGACCGGCTTCGACGCGGGCTCTGGCGCACTGAGCCGCATCGACGTCCGTGGCCGGGCTGGGCGCTCGCTCGCCGAGGAGTGGCGGCGTGACATCCGCACGGCCCTCGGCCTGATGGTGCACGGCTATCCCAACCTGTTCACGACGGCCGCTCCACTGGCACCGTCCGCTGCCCTGTGCAACATGACCACCTGCCTGCAGCAGCAGACGGAGTGGATCACGACCTGCCTCGTCAACATGCGCAGCAAGGGCGCGACCCTCATGGAAGCGAGCCAGGAAGTGCAGGATGACTGGGTGGCCCACCATGACGAAATCGCCAACGCCACACTCGTGACCAAGACGGACTCCTGGTACATGGGATCGAA
>JBDLQR010000330.1:0-8868 GCA_039800485.1 Pseudomonadota bacterium | reverse complement strand
TCATCGAGAATTTCTCGCTGAAGATGATGCGCGGTGAGCGCATCGGGCTCATCGGCAACAATGGCGTCGGCAAGAGCACACTGCTCAAGCTGCTGCTCGGCGAGCTGACCCCGCAGAGTGGATCGCTCAAGGTGGGGACCCATCTGGAGATCGGTTACTTCGACCAGATGCGGCGGGCGCTCAATCCGGACAAGACCATTGCCGAAACCGTAGGGGACGGCCGCGACCATGTGACCATCGACGGCAAGGATCGCCACATCATCGGCTACCTGCAGGGTTTTCTTTTCAGTGCCGAGCGCGCGCTCACGCCCATCAAGGCCCTGTCAGGCGGGGAATGCAACCGGGTGATTCTTGCCCAGCTCTTCACTCGCCCCAGCAACCTGCTGATCCTGGACGAGCCCACCAATGATCTCGATGTGGAAACGCTGGATGTGCTGGAGGAGCAGCTCGTGAATTACTCCGGCAGCCTGATTCTGGTCAGTCACGATCGTGAGTTCCTCGACCACGTGGTGACGAGCATCCTCGTGTTCGAGGAACATGGTCATATCGAACGCTACGTGGGTGGCTACAGTGACTGGCTGGCACGAGGCCGCCAGCTGGCCACCCGGGATGCACCGGGCAGGGAAAAGCTCACTCCCACCCCCGTGGCCACGGTGAACCCGGGCTCACCAGCACCTGCGAAGCCCGAACAACCCGGCAAGCTCAGCTACAAGTTCAAACTGGAACTCGAGCGCCTGCCAGCGGAGATTGAACGCCTGGAACGCGAGATCGCAGAGCTCAGCGCTGCAACCCAGGCGCCGGGCTTCTATGACCAGCCCTTTGCGGGCGTGCAGGCGCAGCTCGAAAAAATCAGTGAAGTGCAGAAAACGCTGGATGCGCGGATGGAGCGCTGGGTCGAGCTGGAGGAGATGAGCCAGGCGGCACGGTGACCGCTTCACACGGTGCTGAGCCGCGCTTCTGAAGGAATGAAAAGCGCAGGATAAAGCGCAAACTCCGCGGACAGATCCATGAGCGCGAGCTCAGAACCAGCGGCCGATCCGGAGGCGGCGTAAGCGGCCATCCCCTGCGCAAGCTGCAGGGCTTCGGCGACCAGCAGACGCGCGCCGTCGCCAAAACGCAGGGCTTCCACGGGCAGTGCCCCCGCGCCAGAGGAGGTCAGGGTGAGCGTATCAGGCGTGCCGCGTATGCCGAGCACAAGCCCTTCGGCGTTCTGACGGAATTCCAGATCCGGGAGCGCGAGCCCCGCTTCCAGCGCCACTTCGTCAAAGCCTGCGCTGGCAGCTTCGATGAACACATCCTGGCCACTGCCGCGCCCGAACCAGCAGCGGTCGTCGCCAGTCCCGCCGTGCAGGCGGTCTGTGCCCGCGCCGCCCACGAGTTCGTCATTGCCGGCGCCACCAAAGAGGCGATCGCGTCCTGCGCCGCCACGCAGGAGATCGTCACCGGCATTGCCATGAAGCACATCGTCCCCTGCCCGGCCATGTACGACGTCATGACCTGCAAGCGCGGAAAGCGTATCGGCGCGCGTGCTGCCCTCCAGCGAGTCCGCTTGCTGAGTCGCACGGGCCACCAGCGGCGGTGTCACCCGCAGCGTGAAGGCCAGCGTGGTCGAAGCACCAAAGGGATCAGTAGCGGTCAAGGCAAAGACATGCGGGCCAAGTGCGGCTTTCCCGGGCGTCGCCTTCAAGACGCCTGCGCCCTCCTCCAGCGTGAGCCAGTTCGGCGTTTGCGCATCCAGACTGAGCCGTACGGCAGATTCATCCGTGAACAGCCTGGCTGGAAGGATCTGGCGCAGGCTTGAACCGGCCCGAACCTCGAGCGGCCCCAGCGCGCCATTCAACTCAGGCGCACGGTTGGCGCGCTCCAGCAGCGCCGCCGTGTCGAGTACCACACCGTCGGCAAACCGGACGCTCTCGACCGACGCATTGTGCATGCCGCCCAGCAGGTGCACCTTGAGCCCTTGGGGGCCGAAATCAAGCACCAGCCCGCCTCGCGCGTCCTCCCGCAAGGCGTAAAGCGCGGGCAGGTCGAGGACCAGCGTATCCTGCCCACTGCTGGCAGCGATGCGCACTTCAAGGCCACCGCCCCCGGAAATCTCATAGTGGTCATCGCCGGGGCCGCCATCCAGTTCATGCCGACCGGTTGCACCCAGCACCTTCAGCTGGTCATTCCCGCTGCCACCCAGCACCAGGCTGCCGGTGTGACCCCGGGGCACCACGATGACATCATCGCCAGCACCGCCATGGATGAGGCCCGGAGACTCTGGCGTGAAGGTGTAGCGATCACCTACCGCCGACAAACCCTCTGCGCCGAAAGCAAAATGCGGGCGACCGTAAAAGACATAGCCACCCCTTGGCTCCTGGGTGCTGCCGATGAAGAAATCGTCGAAACCATCGGCATCCACATCGCCCAGTGCATGGAGGTAACGCGGCGCGCCGATCCCGGGCAGCACGTCCTTGATCGCGGCGAGGAATCCGTTCACTCCATCGAGTTCCGACAAGGCCAAGGGTGTTTCCCGACTTTCACGGCGGCCCAGGATCACCGCAAGCAGCGCGTCGCCTTCAGCGAACAGGTAAGGAGAGCTCGCGATGCCGAAATCCGCGAGTGAATCCCCGTTCACATCTCCCAGCGCGGTGACGCTGCTGGCCCAGTTGGAGTAGAGGAAAGCATCCGACACCGCATACGCAGGAAAGCCCGCGTAAGGGAGGTAATCGAGATGAAAACCCGCTTCGGGAGCCAGGGCATCCAGGGCCACGGGGTCCATGTTCCCCGGGGCCTGGCCATAGACCACAAGGCCACGCTCCGCGGCCGCCGCCACGAAGAAATCCTCGCGACCATCACCGTTGAAATCACCGATGGATTCAATCGCCACCCACTCCTGCAAAACCTCACCCTGGAGAGTGAGTACAGGCAGGTCCAGGGTCGTCTCCATGGGCATCCCCAGGGCAAGCGGCAACGCCTCGAAATCTACGGACGCACCGAAGCCCTCACGGCGACCATGCAACACGCGCCCGGCCAGGACCACGTCGTCCACCCCGTCGCCATTGAAGTCTCCCCGCGGCAGACGCAGGGTGGCCAGATGTTCCACGAAGTCAACCAGACCGAACTGGTCGAAGCCTTCCAAGGGTATGGCCTGCAGTCCATCTGCCGGTAATTCGGCCAACGCACCGTCCCAGCGATCGCGGCGCCCCGGAATGATGACGCCTCGCACGGGGTCGAGCATGTCGGCCGTTCCGTTCGCATCGAGATCGCCCACTGCCAGAAGCCAGGCAGATTCCTGATGGGAACCAAAGGGTGACAGCCAGGAGAAATCCCGCCCGCTCATCAATGTCGGATCGATGATCGGCAGGCGGTCAAAATCAAGTGCGGGAAAAATCTCGATGAAGAAGGCGTCACGCGCGGTTTGACCTGCCAGATCACGCGCCTCGATCACCACCTCGAGCGTACAGGGAGTGCCCGGCGTGCCGGAGAGCACCCGGTTCAGCGGATCCCAGTGCAGCCAATCGGGCAGGGGTGAACCATCGGCCAGGAATATCGATTCGGTGAGGATGTCACCGGGATGGAGGTCAACGAACTGCTGCTCCGGCAAGGCATAGTGGAACGCGCTGCCCACAGCTGCCGCCTGCGCAAGCGCGCGCACATTGAGGTGTGGCGGGCGATCGAGCAAGGCCCCGTAGCTCGCATCGAAGTCAGCCGCCTCCAACACCAGACCGTTGCTGAACTCGAAGCGTGCGACGGTGCCGGCCCGCCAGGTCACGAAGGCCTCACCCCAAGCTGCAGACCAGGACTGCCCCTCGGCCGTAATGGTGAGATCGCCAGTCGCGATGCCCTCCGGAAAGCACAGGATGTTTTCGCCTTGCCCATCGGCCAGCAGCAGCCGCCCGGCGTCATGAAGCAGGTAGCGGTCGTTGCCGCCTCCTGCATCCACTACCCGGCGGGTGCCGGAGAGCACGATCAGATCATCTCCTGCGGTGCCAGGCATTACCTCAGAGGTGGCCTCGTCGACAAAGACCTCTCCTGCCCGGTTCGGCTCAAGAAAGCTGCTCTGCGAGAGATGCCCTCGCTCGCCAAAGATCAGGGAGCCAATCGCGCCCTTGTCTTGCCAGTTTTCGATCAGCACGGCATCGCCTGCCGCCCATTCAAGACGCAGCGTGCCTGCCAGTTCACTTACCACAAGGCCCGCGAGCGTGGCGTGATGCGGCAGCAGAAGAACATTGCTGCCATGGCTGTCACTCAGGAGGTCAATTCCGTCACCGGGCAGGAACACGTATCTGTCGTGCCCGGATTGTCCAGAGAGCCGATCCTGGCCCGCGCCGCCGCGCAGCGTATCGCTGCCACTTCCGCCCCACAGCCGATCATCCCCGGCATCACCGTCGAGTTGATCATCGCCCGCCTCGCCGAGCAGCTCATCGGCGCCCGCACCGCCCAGCAGGGTATCCCTGCCGCTATCGCCCAAGGCCAGGTCGTTCCCGGCACCACCCGTGAGCTGGTCATCGCCCGGGCCGCCCTCGAGTGCGTCATGACCGTCGGCACCGAAAAGCCGATCATGCCCGGCGTTGCCGGTGAGCCGATCATCACCGGCCTCCCCACTCAAATCGTCCTCGCCGCTGTCCCCGAACAGCTGATCATTGCCCGCGCCGCCCGCGAGCACATCGTCACCGTCACCGCCATGCAGACGATCATCACCTTCTTCGCCCCACAGCAGATCTGCAGTGTCGGCGTCCGCACTCTCGTCACCGCCCGTGCCCACCAGCACGTCGTCGCCCTCGCCCCCATGCAGAATGTCGGCGGCACCGCCGCCTCGCATCTGATCGCTCCCGGTGCCTCCGCGCAGCAAGTCATCTCCGTCTGCGCCCGCCAGCACATCATCGCCAGCGCCACCATCTATCCAGTCCTGGCCGCCGCTACCCAGCACGCGGTCATCGCCGTCCTCGCCAGCAAGTACATTGCCGCCATCATCAACAGGGACAGCAAAGCCGCTGTAATCCTCAGCCACCAGGCCGCGCGCAATGATGCCCCTTGGATCTCCGGCCCAGGCGTCGGGGGCGGGCGCGGTGAAATGGAAACTCCAGCTCATGTCAGCCTCGACCACCGCGCCACTGGCACTCAGGAAGTCATTGCCGTCACCGCCCAGCAGTATGTCGCGGCCCGCTCCGCCCACCATGAAATCGCCGGACTCCCCGCCGATCAGCAGATCGTCTCCATCACCGCCTGCACATAAATCAGCCGATGTATCACCCTCTACCCGGTCATTGCCGTCGCCGCCGAAAAGCCGGTTTCTGCCGGGCCCTCCCACGAGATGATCCTGCCCGCCCTCACCGCGCAGCAGGTCGTTACCGACCCCGCCGTCCAGCAGGTCGTCGCCCTCTCCGGCCTCGACCACGTCATTGCCGGCGTCGGTGAGGAAACATTCATCAGCCTCTGTACCAACCAGCCAATCAGGGCCGGCAGTGCCCGCAAGTGTCGCCAGCAGAGGAGTTTCTGGTGAGGGATCGGGGAGCTCGATTCCCAGATGGCCTGACTGGAAGTCTTCTATCTGCACCCCGTTCACGCTGAGCAAACGCTCTGTCGGCACATGCACCAACCACAGGCCCGCTGCTTCCAGTCCGTGATAGACCACAACCTCAGCCCCTGCATGGATCACGCCGAGCGTCGCACCGCTGACACATTGCCAGCCCTCTGTGCCGGGTACATACAGCACACCATCGGTGTCGCGAATGCGATCTCCCACGCCTGCATGGTAGATGTCGATCCCTTCCCCTCCTTGCAGGACATCCGCTGCACCATCGTCGGGAAGATCCGGCCCGGCTCCGTACAGGAGATCCTCGCCGGCGCCGCCGATCAGGGTGTCGCGCCCGGTACCGCCAATGAGCTGATCGCAGCCCGTGCCGCCATCAAGCACGTCGTTGCCGGCTTCACCGGCCAATTGATCGTCGCCGTCGCCTCCGTAGAGGTGTTCGCGCAGATCGGAACCTGTCAGAACATCCGTTTCCTTGTGGCCAAAGACCACAACGCGGGTAGCTTGCGTCTCCAGCACCCAATCCCCCCCAAACCGTCCAAAGCTCATCACCTGCAACGAGATCTCGCGCTCATGATCATGGAAAGACACCGCCTCCCGCCCCAGCAGCGAAGCGCCGCTGTCGCGTGCATTGCGCGTGAGCAGGGTCTCGAGCCAGTGCGCACGATCGAGCAGGTATTGCGCCGAGAACTCCAGGGTAGCCAGTTCAGCATTGAGCGCGGGTTCACCCAGTACGGCGAAGGGCTGCAGTTCACGCAGCGCCTGCCGGTAAGCGGGATCGTCCCTTGCGAGTCTGGCCAACTCCTCGGCCGGGACACCCACCAGTGAAACGAGCCGCGCTTGCGGGTGATCGTCGGCCCAGCCCGCGAGATCGTTCAATCTGGCATGCAGGACTTCGCGGGCAGCGAAGCTCGCAGCTGCGGCATCACCCCCCGGATAACCGAGCAGCCCGGCCTCAAGCGCGGGCAGGGGTGCGGCCTCGTCCAGTAACAGTTGGCTCAGTGCGCCCACCAGGGCTTCAAGCGAATCTGCCGGGGTGGCGGCGGCTGCATCCAGCAGCCCGCGGATCTCCGTCACCGCAAGATCCGACCCGAGACGTTCCAGCACAGCGCAGACGGCCACCGTATCCATCAGGGGATCCAGGCTGTGGCTGTTGGTCTCGGTGCGCACTTCGAGCGCCGGTACTGGTGGCCGGCCGGACAACACACTCGCCAGAAGATCTGCGTCATCGCCCGGCGCCGTGTCTTCCGCCAGGTAATGCTGCAGCCTGTTGGCGAGGCTCAGGAAGTCGGCGGCGGGTGGTTCACCCTCAAGCTGGGGCGCGAACAGTTCAGCAAACACACGCTCCGTGAGCGCTTGTCGATTGCCGTAGCCCAGGGCAACCCAAGGCTTCAACGGGGAGTTGGGCACCAAGGTCTGGAAGAGGCCAAGGAGGCTGTCCGGGATCAAGGCCGCCGCAAAAGGGTCGAAATTTGCGGCGTTGAAGGTCACAGCTTCGCTGAATACGTCGGGAAAGAGGCGCAGCGCGACCGCCGCCAGATGCCCACCCAGGGAGTGTCCCGTGACCCACACCGGCTCTCCGTCGGCAAGCACGCCCTGACCCACTCCGTTGTGTCGGGTTTCGAACCAGTAATGGACAATTTTCTCGCTCTCGCCGTCTGCACCATTGCGCAGAAGTGTGCTCGCCAGCGATGGCTCATGTGCCGGCGGCAGCTCGGTGATCCTGAGTGTGAGCTGTGTCACGTCGGTGGCACCCGCGGGCGCCCTCAGGCATTGCACGTAATTGAAGAGCGCCGTGGCCTGCGACAGGCTCACGCCGATGAGTCCTGTCTCGAGCAGGTCGGCCTGCAGCAGATCAAGCGCCAGCTGTTCATCGGCAAATTCGGTCCCGCGGATTGCGAGCACCTTGCATTCATCACTTGCAAACACGCTGGCCGCAAAGCCGGAGCCCGCGTCCTCATGGCAACTCGCCAGCGACCAGTTGGCGCCGCCCAGAACCTGCTCACAATGGTCTGCCGGCGCGATGAAGGCGTCTGCGGCCGCCTGCGCGATGGCTTGCACGGAAGTCTCCGAGCCCAGCCAGTGCACATAGGCGAGATTCGCGAAAAGCGCCTGCAGATTCAGCGTGCGAAATTCCATGGGCCACTCCTTGGCAAGAAACGAGGCGAGGGACGTATCAGGGCATGGCGGAGCTGGGGGGCGTGATGACCGCGGCCACCAGCCCCGCGGGGCCGATGGGTCTGGGGCCACCGCGGTTGACAGGAACGCCGCCGAAACAGGCCGGAGGCGTGAAGTGGAAACCGTTTGCCAGCAGGCGGTCGGCCCACCCGCGATGGATCAACATCAGACGGCTCTCGCCGAGGATCTCTCCGCTGACCCGGTCCTGTACCACCAGACGGCGGAGGCTCAAAAGTGGCGCGGGCGTCTCCAAGGGCAGCGCCACGAGTTCGTAGCGACTCTCGGGCATGGGTATCGCGGTACGCTGCACTCGACCGCCCTCCAGATTCACTCTGAAATGCCTGCCTTGGCCGTCGGTGTACTCGACGAAGTCGAAGCCCATCCGCCGCCATTCGCGGATTTCGCGCACACCATGGAGGCTTTGCGCCGCAACCCGACGATTGATCCAGAGGCCACTGTGCGTGGGACACAGTTGCGCCGCCTCCAGCGCGGTCTGCCAGGGTGCGCGATAGACCGCGACCGCGAAGCCGAGCACGCACAGCACCAGCAACACTGCGTGCAACCAGAGCCGCAGGCGGCCCAGCCAGATCACCTGCAGGATCGGGACAATCCACCACCCCCAGAGGAAGAGCAGCATCTCGGGTCCGTAGTGGGTGTAGAAGTAAACCGCCTTGTCGCCCAACATTCGCAGCGCCATGGCTTTGATCGCAGGCCCGACCTGCAGATAGCCAAGGCACCAGATGAGCGACCAGGCAGTCGCGAGCATCAGACTTCGAGCCAGCGGGCTTGCGTGCATGCGCTGGACAGACGTCCCTTCCGGAACGGGCGCTGCGGTCATGGGTCGGCGTTCAAATCGGGTCCGACCCAGCCCCAGGCGCGCGGGGTATCGGCCAGACCGAGGGCGACGGGGAGTGCCTGGATGCGCGCACAGAGCCGCGCCAAGGTCCGTACGCTGTCTATGGTCCTGAGGGTGATTCGGCAGGGTGGGGGCGTTCGCTCGTGGCGTACGCGGAACAGGGCCTCAAGCCGACTTTGCAGCTGGGCGACCCGGGTGCTGGTGAGCGAGGCGTGCCCCGCCATCACCAGCACCAGACGGTCTGGCAGCAGGCAATAGCTGAGCATGAGCGTACCTGCCTGTCCCAGCACTTCGAGGGCGGCGAGCTGTGCCTGCG
>JBDLQR010000329.1:0-3182 GCA_039800485.1 Pseudomonadota bacterium | reverse complement strand
ACTCATCGTGGATGATGAACCCGCCCTGAGGGAGCTGGTCGCGATCACACTCGGCCGCATGGGTGTGGAGTGCGTCGGCGCTGCTGATCTAGCGGCCGCCCGACGCGAGCTGGCAGCACAGCACTTTGATTTCTGCCTGACCGACATGCGGCTGCCGGATGGCAATGGCCTGAGTCTCATGGAGCACATCCAGCATCATCATTCCGGACTGCCGGTGGCGGTGATCACGGCGCACGGCAGCATGGAAGCCGCCATCGAAGCGCTCAAAGGGGGCGCCTTTGATTTTGTGAACAAGCCGGTGGACATCAACGATCTGAGAAGCCTGGTCGCCCAGGCCTTGAAAGTGCCACCGCAGGAAACCCGGGGGCAGACCGCAGACCGTGGCCTCATCGGGGAGTCTCCAGCCATGGCCCAACTGCGCGAGAAAGTGCGCAAGGTTGCGCGCAGCCAGGCTCCGGTCTACATCAGTGGTGAGTCCGGTACGGGCAAGGAGCTGGTGGCAAGACTCATCCATGACCAGGGCCCACGAGCTGCGGGCCCGTTCGTGCCGGTGAACTGCGGCGCGCTGCCGCCGGATCTGGTGGAGAGTGAATTCTTCGGGCACCTCAAAGGCAGCTTCACCGGCGCCACGGCGGATCGGCCGGGGCTCTTCCAGGCGGCGCACGGCGGCACCCTGTTTCTGGATGAGGTGGCAGACCTGCCACTGCCGATGCAGGTGAAACTGCTGCGCGCCATCCAGGAAAAGCGAGTCAGGCCCGTGGGCGCGGCACAGGAAGAAGCCGTGGACTGCCGGATCCTCTCGGCGACCCACCAGTCGCTGTCCGAGCTGGTTGCCGCGGGGCGTTTCCGGCAGGATCTTTTTTATCGCATCAACGTGATCGAATTGAAAATACCGCCCCTGCGCGACCGCGGTGAGGATGTGCTGCTCATCGCCGAGCATTATCTGCAGGGGCTGGACGTGGAAGGGCACGCACTGGTGTTGGATGAGGAGGCGCGGGCGGCGCTCCGCGTGTATCCCTTCCCCGGCAATGTGCGAGAATTGCAGAACATCCTGGAGCGGGCCGCAGCCCTGTGCGAGGGCGACGTGATAGGCCTTGAAGCACTGCAACTGGAGGACACGCCCTTCCCGTTGAAGACTGAGTCCCACGGGGGCAGCCGCGAGGCGGAGGACAAGGCCCTAGATGAGCGCGCCCGGCTGCTGGAAGCACTGGAAAAAACCCGCTGGAACCGGACCAAGGCCGCGCAACTGCTGGGCATGACTCTGCGCGCCCTGCGGTACCGCCTGGGCAAACTGGGGCTGGACCAGGACGCTACGTCATAAAATGACGTGAATGTCAGAAAATGACATTGGTTGCGCCGGCAGAAAGGACGCGCACGCTTTATTAAGAACGTTAAAATCCGCGAACTGCAAGGCTTTCAGCGCCAGGGGCAGCGACCTAGCATGAGGACATGCAACAGGCACGCTATGTGCAGTGACTGCTGCAGGGCGCAGGTCAACCAGGACTCCAAGGGAATGGGCCAACCGTGCGACCGGGAACTCACTACAAACTCTTGAGGAGCATCACCATGCGCAACATGCAGCGCGGTTTTATACTTATCGAACTCATGATCGTGGTCGCGATCATCGGCATCCTGGCCGCCGTCGCCATTCCGGCTTATCAGGACTACACCATTCGCGCGAAGGTCTCAGAGGGTATTGCCATCGCCTCTGCCGCCAAAGCGGCTGTGTCGGAAACAGTGCTCTCCGAGGGACGTCTTCCCAGCGCCAATGCCTCTGCAGGTGTCGGCACCGCAGGCTCGATCTCAGGTACCAACGTCGAGGGCGTCGCGATTGTCGGCAGCGGCGCAATCGTAGTCGGCTTCTCGCGCAACGCAGCGGCACCCTTGGCAGCTACGGGGCTGGTGCTGGCCCCCGTCGTCGTGCAGGGCGGCAGTGTGTCTTGGGTTTGCGGGTCTGTCGCAGGTCCCTTGGGCGATGCTTCAAACGCGATCGGCAAGGGCGCATACGAGGAACTCCCGGCCAAGTACCGGCCGTCCTCTTGCCGCGACGATGACAGGCTGACCGCAGTGCTTGCCAACCCGCGCGCGCAGTAACGACACCCTGGATGCAAGGCACGCTTGAATTGGCTGCTTTGGTCTAGCACACAGTGGCCGCTGTGCAGGCGGCGGCCGAGAGCTCCGGGGGGAATTACTCCTCCCGGACTTCCCCGCAAAGATTTCCCACTCAACTTGTCGGGCTCGGGTTCCTTGTTCTCCTGAGCTTCTGCCCCGGCCTTCCTGGCGACTTCGCCTTCGATGATTATCCCAATATCGTCGAAAATCCGGCACTGAACCCCTCAAGGCTCACCCTGACCGCCTTCCGCGAAGCATTGATGGCCGGGGAATCCGGCCCCTCTGGCCGTCCTCTCGCCAGCGCCAGCTTTCTGGCCAATCGGCTGTTGTTTGGTCCGGCGCCACTCAGCTACAAGCTGGTCAATCTGTTCATTCATCTGGTCAACGCTGCACTGGTTTTCGCGCTCATTCGCGTTCTGCAGCGATCGGTCTCCGTCGGTCTTGAAAACTCCCGACATCTGGCTGCACTGACGGCCGCGGTCTGGGCACTGCACCCGATGCAACTGACCTCTGTGTTGTATGTGGTCCAGCGCATGAACAGCCTCTATGCGCTGTTCGTACTTCTGGCCATGCTGATGTGGTCACTGGGGCGAGAGCAGTCTCTGGCCCGGACCAAGCCCATGGACAGGCGCTGGTGGGTGGCCTGCGCGGCCTGTGGTCTGCTCGGCGTGCTTTGCAAGGAAAATGCGGTTCTCTTGCCGGTTTACATTGCGTTGATGGAATGGACTGTCTTCCGCTTTTCAGGGCTGACATGGGCCCGGATTCCCGCTCTGCTCGGCGCGGTAGTCTTGCCGGCCGTTCTGGCTGTCTGGGTCCTCTCGGGAGGCGTTTTCGCTGAAGCCTATCTGGACCGTGGTCTTACTGCGGGCCAACGCCTGCTGACCGAGCTGCGTGTGCTGTGTTACTACCTGCAGCAACTGCTGTTTCCCCTCCCGCATGAGATGGCGCTGCTGCATGAAAACTGGCAGGTCTCCTCAAGCATTCTCCAACCATTTTCAACGTTGCCGGCACTTGTATTCTGGACTGGGTACGTGGCAGTCGCGGTGTCCCAGTGCCGCAGACGCCCCTGG
>JBDLQR010000328.1:0-2502 GCA_039800485.1 Pseudomonadota bacterium | reverse complement strand
GGATTACCGGTGGTCACCGCCCGCCCCTTCAACACCTTCGGCCCGCGCCAGACGGCACGCGCAGTGATCCCGACCATTGCCAGCCAACTCCTGGCCGGGCGCACCACGCTGAAACTGGGCGATCTGTCGCCGACACGCGATTTCAACTTCGTGACCGACACAGCGGCGGGCATGCTTGCACTGGCCTTGAGTCAAGCGGCGGAGGGCGAGGTCGTCAATATCGGGTCGGGGGAGGAATGGTCCATCGCCCGCACCGTCGAACTACTCTGCGAAATCGTGGGGCGTCAGGTAGAGATCATCTCGGACGAGGCGCGCATCCGCCCGGAGAAGAGCGAGGTTAACCGACTGCTTGCCGACAATCGCAAGATTGCGGACCTGACAGGCTGGCAAAGTCAGGTGCCTTTCCGCGAAGGGCTGGCGCGTACTGTCCATTGGATTGACCGCAATCTGGCTTATTTCGACGTGGATCACTACGCCAAATAAAGGCCACCCGCCATGTCGGCAGAAAAAATCCTGTGTGTCATCGGCGCCCGTGGTGGCAGCCAGGGCGTCCCCGGCAAGAACATACGTTCACTGCTGGGCCAGCCGGTCATTGCATGGGCGATCAAAAAAGCGCTGGCCGTCCCGGACATCGATCGCGTCGTCGTGAGCACCGACTCTGAGCAAATTGCCGAAGTCGCCCGCAAGGCTGGTGCTGAGGTGCCCTTCATGCGCCCCGCCGCACTCGCCTCGTCGGACGCCGGCAAGTTCCAGGTGTGGCAACACGCGCTACAGGCCTGTGAAGAACAGGACGGCCTCACTTACGACCTCTACATCGATATCGATTGCACCAACCCACTGATCGAAATCAGCGACATCGAAGGAGCACTCCGGCAGTTCCGGCAACTACACCAGAACGGACTCAATCCTGATGCCGTGTTCACGGTATCCGAAGCCCGGCGCAACCCGTACTTCAATCTGGTCGAGCCCGATGCGGATGGCGTCCTGAAGATGAGCAAGCGTCTCGGAAACGGCACCGTGCTCGCACGCCAGCGCGCGCCGACCGTTCTCGAACACGTCGCAGGCACCTACGTACTCGCCACAAACTACCTGCGGTCGGCCAACCACTTGCTGGATGGCAGGGCCTTCGGCTACCAGATCCCTCCCGAGCGAGCCTTCGATATCGACTCGGAACTCGATTTCTCCATCATCGAATTTCTCCTCAAGCGCCAAATGGGCGCGTGATCGTCTGAACGGAAATCTAGAATCTTAATGAACGTCCTTTTCTGTACGCAAAGCGAGAGCCTGCAACTTTTCGACGCTCTGGGCACTGCAATGAAATCCCGGCTGCCGGTCGAGCGCAAGGGGTTCATCGTCGCCGACAGCATGGCATACGGCCGCTGGCTAACGACGCGCCCAGACTTCGAAACCGAAGGGCACGAATTGCTCAAGGAATGGGAAGTCACCGCCCGACCACTGGGCAAACCGGACATGACCCGGCTGGCCCGCTACGAGGCCGAAATAGGCGGCCAAGCCGGCCTGTTTGGCGCCATCGTTGCGGACCGACGCCTATTCATGGGACCGGACTGCGCGTTCACCCAGGACTATCGGCGGCGATACTCGGACGACGAACTGTTGTTCATGCTCCAGCGCGGCATCGAGCACGTGGAGACGCTTTTCGACCGGCTCAAGCCGGATCTCGTGGTCAGCTTCATCTGCGTCACGATGCTTGACTACGTGGCTTATCTGGTCGCTCGGGCACGCGGCATCCGCTTCTTCAACCTGCGACCTACCCGTATCGGGGACCGAGTGGCGTTCTCCCACAAGCTGAACGACCCAGCACCGGAACTCGCATCCCAATACGAACGATTGATTGCCGGCGAGCACTCCAGGTTTGAAGAAGAGGCGCAACGCTACATTCAGCGCGTGCGAGAGCAGCATGGCCGATACGAAGGCGTGGTTCGTCCCTCGGACAAGCCGGCGCTCAAATCGAACGCTGGCAAGTTCGCACGGATTGACCGGCTTTTCTCGGCGGTTCGGAGCTACCTGAATTACCGCAGTTCCATTGCTGCTTCCGACAATCACGTACCCGATCCGCTGCGCCGTCTCTATTTCACGGCCTGGCGGAATCCGAGACAGGCCCGCCGCACACGCAATTTCCTCAAGGACCTCTATGTTGGCGAGTCTGACCTTCAGGGTCTGCGCTATGTGTTCTTCCCGCTGCACACAGAACCCGAAGTGTCACTGCTGGTATACGGCCGGCCGTACGTCAATCAAATCGAGATCGTGCGGATGCTGGCTATGAGTCTGCCGGTCGACATGGTGCTCATCGTAAAGGAGCATCCGTGGATGGTGGGCAAACGATCCCTAGCCGCCTACCAGAAGATGCTGGACATCCCTCGCGTCAGATTCGCAAACCCGGCGCTGGAGGCCCGTACTTTGGTAAAGCAAGCCGATCTCGTGGCCGTGGTCACCGGTTCCGTCGCACTGGAGGCCGCCATGCTCGACAAGCCGGTCATCACG
>JBDLQR010000327.1:0-2935 GCA_039800485.1 Pseudomonadota bacterium | reverse complement strand
ACGTTCACCCCGTCGCTCACCGTCTGGCTGATGTCCATGCTGCGCAGCGCATTCCCGGGGCCATGCACCAGGGGATCGAGAATCTTCCGCACCTCTGCGTGCCCCGTCACGGGAGCCCAAGGCATGTTGTGATACACCACGTCGGGGCTGAGATAGGAACAGGTCTTGGCCATGTCGCCCAGCAGCAGAGAGTTGCAGAATTCGGTAACGAGGTGTGCGGCACTGTCGCTCATGAGGAATCTCCGGTTGCAGACCGGGACTACGTTACCCCACGGTGGAAGACCCTGCACCTCCGGCTCCGGTGAGCGCAGTGCTGGAGTGTCCCGCGGCCGGCCCCGAAGTTGGCCGGGGGTGACAGACCCTCGTCACCCGGAAGGAAGATCGGTTGTTCCGGAACGGCGCAGATTCCTTGCCGAGCCGCACTGTTTCGTGGGATGAATACGCTCTGATGAGAGGCCGAGGAGCCGGTTCCGGTGAGTGACCATGCGCTGAAAATTGTCAGGGAAACCGTATTGAAGCGTAGTCGCGTCCACAGTCTGCCCATCCTTGACCGTGACTTGCGGCAACTCTCTGGAATGCTCCTGTGAAAACCGCAGCCCGTCACGACGAGTTCCTCGCGCGTGTCATTGCAGTGATTGGCACGCATGCCGTGGTCACCGAGGCGTCTGCCATGGCACCCCATGCGGAGGACTGGCGCAAACGCTATCGGGGTGTTCCCCTTGCTGTGGTTTTTCCAGGGAGTACCGAGGAAACCACAGCCGTGGTCCGCCTGGCTGGCGAATACGGCATAGGACTTGTGCCCCAGGGCGGGAATACCGGGCTCTCCGGCGGCGCCACTCCGGATGATTCGGGCGGGCAGATCATTCTTTCCCTCAAGCGCATGCGCGCGTTGCGTGCACTCGACGCAGTCAATTGCACGATGACGGTGGAAGCCGGCATGACACTCGCGGAAGTGCAGATGCTGGCAGAATCCAGCGGCCTGCTCTTTCCCCTGAGTCTGGGCGCGGAAGGTACGGCCACCATTGGCGGCAATCTCGCGACGAATGCTGGCGGCACGGCTGTGCTCCGCTATGGCAATGCGCGCGAGCTGTGCCTGGGACTTGAGGTCGTGACCGCGCAGGGTGAGGTCTGGAACGGTTTGCGGGGACTGCGCAAAGACAACACAGGCTACGATCTCCGCGATCTCTTCATCGGCAGCGAAGGGACGCTCGGCATCATCACCGCGGCAGTGCTCAAACTCCATCCCCGGCCAGCTGCCACCACCACGGCGCTCGCGCGCGTGGCCTCTCCTGCTGCCGCGCTCGAGTTGCTGCAACTCGCTCAGCAGCGTGCGGGTGCGATGCTCACGGGCTTCGAATACATGGCGGCCATGAGCACCCGATTGGTCGCCATGCATCTGGGCGAAGTGGCCAGACCCTGTGCGCAGATCATCGGCGGTCGGGACGGGCAACCCCCGGGACCCGCTGACAGTGTACTCATCGAGCTTTCGCACCCGGAATCCGAATCCGCCTGCCGGGCTTTGCTGGAGACGGTACTGGAACAGGCCATCGCTGCCGGCTGCGCAGCGGACGCGCTGGTGGCCCAGTCTGGCGCACAGTCAGCCGCCTTCTGGCGTTTGCGTGAGTCCATCACTCTCGCGGCTGCGGCGGATGGTCCCCATATCAAACATGATATCGCCCTGCCCATCTCGAGCCTGCCGGAATTCATCTCCCGGATGGATGCAGCGTTGACGAAGCAACATCCCGGCATCCGCATCATCAACTTCGGCCATTTCGGCGATGGCAACCTGCACTACAACATCGCCCCGCCCGTCGGGGAGACTGAACTGGATGCCGAGGGCAGACGCGCGCACTACCTGTTGTTCCTGCAGCAGCACGAAGGCCCGATACGCCGTGCCGTGCATGAGCGCGTGATTGCCATGCAAGGTTCGATCAGCGCCGAGCACGGCCTGGGCCAGTTGCGACGCGACGAGGCAGCCCGCTACAAATCCCCGGTCGAGCGCTCACTGCTTGCTGCCATCAAACAGGCACTGGACCCGCAGGGAATCCTGAACCCCGGCAAAGTGCTGAGGATTGAATCACCCCCTGCGGAACAGAGGCCATGAAAAACCAGGACAAAAATCTCTCGAGCAGCAAGTTCAAGGTGAGCATCGGGCAGGTCACCATCACCGGTTCCGGGCTGCCGCGGGATCTGACGCGCGACATCTTCCACTACTGCGTTACCACCAGCTGGTTCCGACTTTTTCTGGGGTGCCAGGCGTTCTATCTGGTGATGACCACGGTGTTCTTCCTGCTTTACGCGGCTGTGCCCGGCTCGGTCATCGGCGCCCGGTCACCGGAGCTCGCTGATCTCATGTTCTACAGCATGCGGGTCTTCGGGACGGCAGCCTTTGGCGCCTACCTCCCCGGAAATCTTTACGGAGAAATCATCGCCACGGCCGAGATCATTTCCGGCATCGTCTGCTACTCCCTGATGGTGGGGCTGTTCATGGCGCGCTTCATGCGTCCCCAGTCCCAGGTGCTGTTTGCACGGCAAGCGGTCATTGTGGAGAACCACGGCAAGCGCACACTCATGATCCGTGCGGCCAACAAGCGTCACAACTTCATGTCAGACGCGTCCGCCAAGCTGTGGATGATTGCGGAAGACCTGAGTGACAAGCCGGAAATTGGTGCCCGCGCAAGGCGTTACCATCGGCTGCCCCTGTTGCGCGACGGGAACCCCGTCTTCGCACTGACCTGGACCCTGCAGCATGAAATAGACGAGGCCAGTCCCTTGCATGGCATGTCCGAAGAAGACATCCTCGCTCGCGGCCTTGTGCTGGTAATGGTGATCAGCGGGCACGACGAAGACTTCTCGACCGAGGTTCAGGCTCGCCACATCTACAAGTCCAGTGACATCCGCGTGGGCTATCGCTATGCCGACATCATCAACCCCG
>JBDLQR010000326.1:0-6097 GCA_039800485.1 Pseudomonadota bacterium | reverse complement strand
GGCAGCGCCATGCGCCGGGCAAGCTTCGAGCAGTGGCGACGCAACCTCGCCGTGGCCCTGGGCAATGCCCCGGGCTCGGAGGCCACCATCACGGCCCTGGAGGCCGCACTGCCGGCTGCCTCGGCCATGGTGCAGGAACACATCAGCTGGGCGCTCATGCGCCAGCGCAACCGCGTGCTGCACGGCCCCCTGGATTGATCTAGAGTTCGCGCCTCATCACGCAAGGTCAGGATCATGCAGCCAGATTTCATCGCCCCCTCCATCCTGTCGGCGGATTTTGCGCGTCTCGGTGCTGATATCGATGCAGTCGTCAGCGCGGGTGCGGATCTCATCCATTTCGACGTCATGGACAATCACTATGTCCCGAATCTCACGATCGGGCCCATGGTGTGCGAGGCGCTGCGCAAATACGGCATCACCACGCCCATCGATGTGCATCTGATGGTGGAGCCTGTGGATCCGCTGATCGGGGATTTCATCAAGGCCGGTGCGTCCTTCATCACCTTTCATCCGGAGGCCAGCCGTCATGTCGATCGCAGCCTCGGCCTGATCCGCGATGCCGGTTGCAAATCCGGCCTGGTGTTCAATCCGGCAACTCCGCTGGAGGTACTGCGTCATGTTTGGGACAAGCTCGACATGGTGCTGCTCATGTCGGTGAACCCGGGCTTCGGCGGGCAGTCCTTCATTCCGTCGACGCTGGACAAGTTGCGCGAGGCGCGCCGGATGATTGATGACAGTGGACGTCCGATACGTCTGGAGGTCGATGGCGGCGTCAAGGTGGACAACATCGGTGCCATCGCCGCCGCCGGTGCCGATACTTTCGTGGCCGGTTCGGCCATCTTCAACAGCCCGGACTACACTGCGACCATCCACGAGATGCGCCGCGCCATTGCGGCCGCGCGCGCGAGCCGGGCATGACGCGCATTCGCCTGGTGCTCTTTGATCTCGATGGCACGCTGGTGGACAGCGCACCGGACATCGCCGCGGCGGCCAATGCGGCCCTGCGCGCGGTCGGGCGCGATGCTCGCAGTGAGCAGGAGATCCGGCATTTCATCGGCAATGGCGCCGAGCGCCTGATTCACCGGTGTCTCACCGGCCAGCGGGAGGAGAATGCACCGCCCACCCTGCACCAGGCGGCCTACACCGAATTCCTGCGCCAGTATGCCGACTGCGTGAGTGCGCGTTCGAGACTTTTCCCGGGCGTGCAGGAGACCCTGGCTGCGCTTGCCGCAGCTGATGTGCCCATGGGCTGCATCACCAACAAGCCAGAGCGCTTTACCCACCCTTTGCTCGCCGATATGGGCCTTGCCGGCTATTTCCGGATCGTTCTGGGCGGAGACAGCCTGCCGGTCAAGAAGCCGGACCCCGCACCCTTGCTCCACGCCGCCGAAACCTGCGGAATACCCCCACAGGAAAGTGTGATGGTGGGGGATTCACTCACCGATCTCACGGCTGCACGCGCGGCCGGCATGCGCATCTTCTGCGTGAGTCACGGTTATCCGGCCGGCGTGGATCTGCGTGCACACGCACCGGATGCATGGGTGGACGACATGAGGGATTTCCTGCCCGAACTGCTGGCCAAGGCCCGCTGACCGAAGGCACGGCCTATAATGGCCCCATGCCGACGCAGACGCCGCGCCCGCCCAAAGCACGTCCCGCCAGAAAAACCCTGGACCGGGACGCGTGGCTCAAGAAAGCGCTCGATGTACTGTTTGCCCACGGGATCTCGCAGATCAAGATCGAGGTGCTGGCGCGCAAGCTCAAGCTCACCAAGGGCAGCTTTTATTGGCACTTCCGCAACCGCGATGATCTGTTGCGATCCATGGTCGACTGGTGGCGCAACAAGCAGCTTGGATTCATCGGTGGGCTCGACCACTCGATACCCGATCCTGAGGCGCGCATTCGCGCGGTGATTGCCTTCACCCAGCATACCGAGGATTCGAATCACGACGTTGCCATGCGGGAATTCGCCCGCTTCAACAAACAGGCTGCGCGCGCCGTGGCCGAAGTCGACGAATTGCGCGTGGCGTATCTTGCCGAGCTTTTCACCGCGGCCGGTTTCGAACCGCTGGAGGCCTCACTCAGGGCGCGCACCCTGTACTTCTACCAGGTGGGGGAATACACAACCTTGCTCGCGCCCGAGGCGGCGACGCGTGCAAAGCTTGCCGAAGGACTCTATGCCCTGTTGACCAGGCGCCCCGGGAGCACCTGAAGCAGTTTCCGAGGGCCCGGCATTCTTGCCCGTCAGCCGCCGAGGCGTCTCGCCCGCTCGTAACAGGCCGAGGCGAGAACGGCAAGGCAGAACAGCAGGCTGCAGCCCATGAGCCGCGACAATCCCTGGTCCAGCAGCAGGGCGAACAGGAAAGGCGCGCCCGCCTTGGCAATGAATGACGGCAAGGCGAGCCTGCCGAGCAATGCGCCGAAGCCCGTGACTTCGGCAAAAAGCTGCGCAGGCACGGTGCCGCGGATGATGGTCATGATCCCATTGCTTGCGCCGTACATCAGGGCAAACAGCACCGGCAGCAGAAGCAATTCTCCAGCAAAGCCCAAGGCGAGCTGCGCCGCGACCAGCGCACCAAAGGCGAAGCTGCCGACAGTCACGGCTTTCACCCGCCTCGCCACCAGATACTCCGCCATCCGCGCCAGAACCTGTGTCGGCCCGAAAAGGGTGCCGACCAGAATCGCCTGGGCGCCGGGCAGCCCGCCGAGCGTGAGCAAGGTGATGAGATGGGCTGAGAGAACCGCCACCACGAAGGAAGCGAGCGCCAGCGCCGCGGCAAGCCAGCGGAAACGCCGCAAAGCCATGGGAGAAAGCGAAGGACCACTGACTGATGTGGGATGAGCCAGCATCGGCAGCCGTTCCACGCGCGGGATTGCTGCCAGATACAGCGGCAACGCGCACAGCAGGTGGAGCACTGCAAACGCGGCGGCGGCATGCCGCCATCCCCCCTGCTCCATCAACAGGCGGGTCAGGGGCCAGAACACCGTGCTGGCAAAGCCGCCGAAGAGTGTGAGTGCGGTAACCGCGCGGCGATAGCCTGTAGCAGGTACCGTGCGATGAAGCACCGCGAAGGCTGCGTCGTAAAGCCCACTGCCCATGGCGAGGCCCAGTACCGCCCAGGCGAGAAAGAGTTTCAACGGCCCATGCGCGGTGGCGAGCAGGGCGAATCCGGCAGCGCCGAGCAAGGACGAGCAACCAAGCACGGCACGACAATATCCGGCATCGATCAATCTGCCCGACAACGGGGCCAACAACCCCGAGATGACCAGACTCAGCGAATAGGCACCGAAAACCGCGGCACCAGACAAGCCGAGATCCCGTGCGATATCACCCGCCATGACGGCGATGGCGTAGAACATCGAGCCCCAGGCGATGATTTGGGCAAGCCCCAGGGCGGGGATGCGCCAACGCCAATGGGTGGAAGTTGTGCCGAGGGTCATCAAGAAGTCGCGTTTCCGGAGCTCATTCACACTTTGCGGACTTTACCACCCATGCCTGTTGCGGCCGCAGGCAGCCTCGTTGGAAGATTGAGAAGCCCTCACAGCCGCCAAGCCCCCTGCAAGTGCAGATTCACAGGGCAAGGAAATTGGTGCTCCAGCACCGCATGAGGCCGGGATTTTCAGCTCATTCGGGACAAGGCAGACAAAAGGAGTCTTCATGGCCACCTTCACCGGCGATTCGTCGAACAACCTGCTGGAAGGTGGTAACGATGAAGATGTGCTGCTCGGGAAAGACGGGGACGACACCCTGGTCGGCGGGCTTGGCAACGATGTTCTGCTGGGCGGCAACGGCACGGATCTGGCGCGTTTTTCAGGCCGCTTCTCCGACTACTCGCTGTTTTCCTCGACACTCCCCACCGCCATTGTCGGCCCGGATGGGACTGACTATCTCACCTCCAGTCTGGAGCTGCTGAAATTTGAGGATGCGTCGGTGAGACTGCGCTGGCAGTCTGCCTTGGTTCCGCTCACCGGTGACATCCAGGTCAATACCTACATCGATGGTGCTCAGTCCAGCAGCGCGGTGGCAGGTCTTGGCGATGGCGGCCATGTTGTGGTGTGGACGAGCGAAAGCCAGGATGGCGACAACCTCGGTGTGTTTGGTCAGCGTTACTCAATTCACGGCGCACTGATTGGTCCGGAATTCCAGGTCAACTCTTCAGCAACCGGCGCGCAGCTGGAACCTGTTGTCGCCAGTCTGGCCGGTGGAGGATTTGTCGTCGTCTGGACCTCTGAACTTTCTGGTGCAATTGATGTTTTCGCTCAGCGTTATGATGCAGCTGGCGCACGTACCGGTGGGGAATTCCGGATCAACACAGCCTCCGGTGGCGATCAGTACGATAGCGCCTTGGCTGCGCTCGCGGATGGCAGTTTCATCATCTCGTGGACCTCCGAATCCCAGGACGGTGACGGTCAAGGTGTCTACGCTCAGCGCTGCGCCGCCGATGGCACGTTTCTGGGCGGCGAATTCAGGGTCAACACCAACGTGGCGGGCGCGCAGGATGCAAGTGCCGTAACGGCCCTTGCCGATGGTGGCTTCGTAGTCACCTGGACCTCGCTTCATGCGGATGGACAAGGAGATATCTACGCCCAGCTTTACGCCCTCGGTGGCACGCCCGTCGGGAGCGAGTTCAAGGTCAACACTCAAACCACGGGCGCGCAGCTGGACAGTGCGGTGGCCGGCCTTGTGGACGGTGGCTTTGTCGTAACCTGGACTTCAGTGGGACAGGACGGCGACAGCAACGGCGTCTATGCGCAGCGTTACGCGGCGACCGGCGAGGCTCTTGGCAGTGAGTTCAGGGTCAACACGGTGACGGTTGACTCTCAGTCAGAGAGCGCCGTTGCGGCTCTTGCTGACGGCGGCTTCATCGTGACCTGGAGTTCCCTTGGTCAGGACGGAAACCTGCGAGGTATCTACGCTCAAGTGTATTCGAGCGCAGGGATCCCGCAGGGCCCGGAATTTCTGGTCAACACCTTCGTTGACAACGTACAGAGCGGAAGCGCGGTTGCGGGATTGGCCGGCGATGGATTCGTCGTCACCTGGGATTCCTACAGCCAGGATAACAGTGAGTTGCCAAGTTTCGGGATCTTCGCCAAACGCTATCAGCTTCCATTGGCGGGTATCGAGGTAACCGGAGATGCGAGCGATCAGTCGCTGACCGGTTCATCAGGCAGCGACACGCTGCAGGGTAACGGAGGCAAGGACGTCATCGATGGCGGCGATGGTGTGGATACCGCCCGCTACAGCGAGAATACTGCTGCGCAAGGCGTGCGCGTGACACTCACGGGGGCGACGCTTTCGGATGCAAGAGTCGCCGGGGTTGTGGAAGATCGCCTGCGCAACATCGAGAACCTCATCGGCGGGTCCGGGAGGGATACCTTCATCGGCGATTTGCGCGCCAACAGACTCGTGGGTAATGACGGTAACGATACTCTCCAGGGCCGAGGCGGCAAGGACATACTGGACGGCGGCAAAGGTATCGATACCGTGAGCTTCGCGGACAAGACCTCGACCCAGGGTGTCCGCGTGACGCTTGCGGGGTTGACGCTTTCGGACGCGAGAGTCGCTGGGGTTGTGGAAGATCGACTGCGTGGCATCGAGAACCTCATCGGCGGTGCCGGCAAGGATTCACTGACCGGAGACAAGTTGGCCAACACCCTTTCAGGCCTTGGCGGGAATGATCGTCTGGATGGCAAATCCGGTAACGACAGTCTGTCAGGTGGTTTGGGCAATGACATCCTCCTCGGGGGACTCGGCAATGATCTCCTGGACGGCGGGGATGGTGTCGATACCGCCAGTTACGTTGAGAAGACGGCGATCCAGAGTCTGCGGATCACGCTTGCGGGTGCAGATGCGGTGGACGTACTGGTAGCGGGTCTGGCCGAAGACAGCCTGCGCAACGTCGAAAACCTCATTGGTGGTGCGGGACGGGATACTTTTGTGGGGGATGAACGCGCCAATAGCCTTGTGGGCGGCGGCGGCAACGATCTTCTCCTGGGAGGGACCGGAAAAGACACCCTGGAGGGAGGGCTCGGGATTGATACGGCAATCTACACGGATAAAACGGATTCACAGGGCGTATCAGTAACACTCAACGGC
>JBDLQR010000325.1:0-9193 GCA_039800485.1 Pseudomonadota bacterium | reverse complement strand
GCGCCGGGGCCGGGGCAATGGCGGTCCACGCAGCCAGCAGATCATTGAGATAGAAGACTTCGCCCAGCAGGCTCAGGGTGATCACACGGGGTTCATCGGGCTGTGGTGCGTAGTGCCCCCGCAGGGTTGCGCGCGTCGCGCCTGATTTACCACTGGCCAGCACCGGCGCACTGAAATCAAACCCTCGGCCGTCGGGTGCCAGCGCACCGGTGATCGGCAGCTCCAGCCGCTTGATGGCAAGCTTCTTTCCTGCATCCAGCCCGGCGACCGCAACATTCGCCTCGAGCGTGCGATCCGCCGAAACCTTGGCGTTCACGACGGCGGTGCCCCCGGTGAGTCGATGGCCGGACAGCAGCACAGGCTGCGCCAGACACTGGACGAGGTCGACCTGCAGATTCGTGTCCAGAGTGGTCAGGGGCACCCGTGCGCCAGGCGTCAGACCGGCACTCAACCGCCCCGCCAGCGCCGGCTTGTCGCTGCCCTCGAAGTGCAGCGTGGCCTCATCGAGAACCAGATTGAGACGTCGCCTGGTGGCTTCAAGCGTGGCATTGGCGGTCAGATCGAAGGGTGAAGTCAGGGCGCGCCTGTTCTCCAGCAGGCGGACTGCCTCGAGGCGCAGTGGTGCTTCGCTGCCCACCTTGAGCGAGCGGCCATCGGACTGGAGGAGGACCTTTGCGTTGACTTCCTTGAAACGGACCTGACCCAGTGACAGGAAATCGCTCAGTGTGCTGGAGGGCAGATCGCGCACTTCCAGCGCGAGCGTGCCGACCGCGTGACGGGCGAGGTTTTCACCCGCATCGAGCCGGGTGCGAATCTGAAGTCCCGGCGTCGCCTGCAGATCGAACCGGGCGTTCGGGCCAAGGCGCAGAGCAGCCTCGCCACGTTCGACCGTGAAATCGCCGCCTAGCCCCTCCACCGCCAGATCCACCGTTGCGCTGAGCGGCAGCCCCGGCAAGGTGCGCGGCAGCGCCTCGGCTAACAGCGGCTGGTGCGCGAGATGCCCGAAATCAATTTCCACTGCTGTGCTGAGGGCATAGGACATTTGTGCTTCAGCGCTGCGCGCCAGCCTGAACTCGAGCTGGCCAGTGGCGAGCGAGCGCCCCTCTGCCGCGAGCTTGAGACCGGACACTGCCAGAGACCAGGTGTCACCTTCCCTTCGCACCACCGGACTGGCCTCGAGACTCAGGCCCGACAGGCGGGTCCGGCCGGACTCCAGCAACCCGAAACCGCCCATGTTGAACACGGCATCGGGCCGGAGCCGGAGTACCCCTTCAGGCTCTGCCGACAGCGTAAAACCGGCCTCGCGAACACGCCCCTCAAGGCTTTGATGTGCGAGCCAGGGATTGAGCCAGGCCAGCGGCACATCCTTCAGGCCCACGTGCAGCAAATCCCCCGTGGGCAGGCGTAGCGTGCCAAGCCGGCCCGACTGCTCTGGCTTGAAAAGGGGCGTCAGTGGAAAGGCAGCGCGCGTGGCGAGCGTGAACAGCGCGGCTTCCTCGGGTGTATGTGCCCGCAAGGCCAGGCTTTGCAGGAGAGCCTCACCCGAGGTCCAGTCGATGCGGCCATCAAACGCCAGACCTAGGGTTTCCGGCACCCTCATGGTGGGGAAGGTTTGCTGTGCCAGCGGCAGGGTGGAAAGGCGGCCGAGGTCCAGCTCACCCTGGGCATGAATACGCCACGGAGATTCGGGCTTCGCAAGCGTGCGGGTCAGGGAAAGGCTCATGCTGGCGGGTGTCGCACCAGCAGTGGCGAGCGAGAGCGCCTTCACATCGAGGCGCACGGCAGACGCAGACCAGCGCAGCGTCGGGCTGGCGTGCAACGTGGCATCCGACAGCCAGACCTCGTTCTCACTGGAGAGGGTTGCCCCCGTCACCCGGGTGGGCGCAAGCGGTGAAAGCGCCAACCGCGCTGGCTCCTCTACCCGGAGTGAGTAGCGGCCAGAGAGCTCACCGTCCAAGGTGATGCCCGGTACCGCGCCTGCCAGTGCAGACAAGGGAAAAGGCCCCAACTCGAGCGTCGCCAGATCGCGCGCGTGCTGGAGAATGTCTGTGGGCGCGGCGAGTGGAATCTTCAGCGGCTGCTGGAGCATGCCGCTCAGCAAGGACCGGGCTTCATCCTCGGGTGCGATCTGCACCTGCAGGTTTTCGAGCGTGAGATTGCGGGCATCGAGCGTTGCCTCAGCAAGGCTGCTCAGATGCAAAGCCCGCGTCGCTGCAGGCAGTGTGACTGCGATCGTCTGGGCGAGGTTGAGCCGACCTTGCGCGTCCGGCAGCGACCATTGCAGCGCGCCGCCAGACTGGAGAGTCATATCCGGCAAGGTCATGCCTGTGCCGAGATACGGGCTCACCAGCGCTTGGTTGCCGGTGAACTTCCAGGTGGTGCTCAAGAGCCCCTCGTCACCGCGATAAAGACCCGCCAGCGAGAACGCGGCACGCGTCTCGCCACTCTCCCCGACCAGGAAAGCCGCCAGCGAGAGCGCCTCGGGATTCGGCACGGCCACCTGCTTGCCATCCACCAGCGTCATGCGCTGCCGATAGGGATTGGCGAGGTTGCCGGGCGGTGGGGCCACCTTGAGCGAGACGTCAAAACGCTCCGGGCTCCTGGCCGCAGGCGTCGTCATGCTGCCCTTGGCCAACAGCACGAGATGGCGCAGGCGTCCCTGCCGCAGTTGGCTCACTTCGACGGCACCGTTTGCAGTGAGGGAGACGGCTGCGGCGTGGGCCGCGTCTCCGGCGCCACCAGGAGACACAGTGTCAGCACCGTACTCGAGCGTGAAGGGCAGACTGCCGGCCACATGAGGTTTCAGGGAACCGCCCTCGCTGCGCACGGACAGTGACCGCCCACCCGGCAAGCGCACCACGAGGTTGGCCTCGAGCGCATCGAGCCGCAGTGCCAAGCCCTGGTTCAGCAGCGCCAGCAGCCCCGGGAATTCCGTTCTGCGCGGCGTGGCCTCGGGTGTGCGCGCATCCACTTCCGTGTGCAGGAGCCTGAGGCTGTGCAGCGTGAGCGTGTCGGTGATGAGCGTCAGCGGGTTGAAACGCGCATCCAGTTTCCCGATGCGGTAGTGAACACCCTCCAGCGAAAACGTCAGCCCCCGGACCCGCAAGGACCAGGGCAGGAGAAGGATTTCGTCCAGACGCAAATCCCAGGTGGCCGGCGCATGCTCCAGCAGCAGCTCGCGCTGCACAGAGGGGCGCAGGGAGACGGTCAGGGCGAGGAGCGAGGCCAGCAGGATCGCGGGCAGCAGGACGCGCCGCATGATCCGCATCACGTGCTCAGAGATTCAGCATGCGCATCCGCTCTTCCGGATAGCGGGTGCCCGCCGCGAATCCGCGGGGTGCGACGGCTTCCAACGCCGCCAGATCTTCGGGCGCCAGCCGCAGATCGATGGCGGCGAGGTTTTCTTCCAGCCGCGCCAGTCGGGTGGTCCCGGGGATGGGCACGATATGCTCCCCTTGGGCCAATACCCACGCCAGTGCGACCTGGGCCGCGCTGGCCCCCAGTCGTGTCGCCAGCCCGCGCACCTCGTCCACCACGGCAAGATTGCGCGCAAGGTTTTCCTCACTGAAGCGAGGGGCATTGCGCCGGAAATCATTTTCCGCGAGATCTTCCAGCCGCCGGATGTCGCCGGTGAGGAATCCGCGGCCCAACGGACTGTAAGCCACGAAGGCGATACCAAGTGTGCGACAGAGCGCGAGAAGCTCGTCTTCGGGATCGCGCGACCACAATGAGTATTCGGTCTGCAGTGCGGTCAACGGGAATTCGGCGTGTGCGCGACGCAGCGTGGCCGGTGAGGCTTCCGAGAGACCTATGTGCCTGACCTTGCCGGAGCGCACGAGCTCACCCATCGCGCCCACTGTTTCCTCGATCGGCACAGCCGGATCCACCCGGTGCTGGTAGTACACGTCCACGTAATCCATCTGCAGCCTGCGCAGGCTGGCGTCCAAGGCCGAGCGCACGTATTCCGGGCGCCCGTTGATCCCGTGATAGCCGCCCTTCTCATCCCGCACGAAACCGAACTTGGTGGCGATGACGGCCTCGCCGCGTCGGCCCTTGAGTGCCTTGCCGAGCAGTTTCTCGTTGGTGAACGGGCCATACATGTCAGCGGAATCGAAGAAGTTGAGCCCGCGCGCCAGCGCCTCATGGACGAGCTTGAGGCATCCGGCCTCATCGGCGGCGCCATAGAACTCCGACATGCCCATGCAGCCGAGGCCGATCGCGGACACGCGCGGACCTGTCGCGCCCAGTTGCCGTGTGTGCATGTCTGTCTGCTCCTGTGGACGGTCAGCGTGTCGCGGGGTTGTCAGCCCGCCCCACTGCGGGGGTGCGCGCGAATGAATCCGTGAATGCGCGGCGCGATCTCCGCGCGCCAGCGCGAGCCGTTGAAAACGCCGTAGTGGCCCACGCCGGGCTGTACATGGTCTTCGTGCATCGCGGCCGGCAGGCCGCTGCACAGTGCGTGCGCCGCCTGGGTCTGGCCGATGCCTGAAATATCATCGAGCTCGCCTTCAATCGTCAGCAGACCGGTGTGCCGGATGCGCGCCGGCTCCACGGTCTGCCCCCGGTACTGCATCAGCCCTCGCGGCAGATGATGCTCCTGGAACACGACCTTGAGTGTCTCGAGATAGTACTCCGCCGGCAGATCCATCACCGCGAGATACTCATCGTAGAACTTGCGGTGCGCCGCCACGGAATCTCCATCGCCCACCACCAGATGATTGAAGTGCTTGCGATAGGCCGCCATGTGGCGGTCGAGATTCATGCTCATGAAGCCGCCCAGCTGCAGGAAGCCGGGGTAGACCCGGCGCATGAACCCGGGATTGGGGAACGGCACCTGCATGATCACGTGCTGCTCGAACCAGCTGAGCGGGCGCTGGGTGGCCAGACGGTTCGGCTCCGTAGGTGACAGGCGTGTGTCGATGGGACTGCCCATGAGGGTGAGCGTGGCGGGCTGACAAGGGTCATCTTCCGCGGCCAGCAGTGCAGTCGCGGCGAGTGCGGCCGGACCCGGCTGGCAGACGGCGATGAGGTGGGTATCGGGTCCGAGCAAGCGGATGAACTCGATCAGGTAGCTGATGTAGTCCTCGAGCGTGAACGAGCCTTCGAGGAGCGGCACATTGCGGGCGTCCGTCCAGTCCGTGACGTAGACCTCATGGTTGGGCGCAAGCGCCGCCACGGTGTCCCGGAGCAGCGTTGCATAGTGGCCGGACATGGGGGCGAGCAGCAGGATGCGCGGGTCGGCGCCGGGCGCCACCCCTTCCCGCTTGAAATGCCGGAGCTGACAGAACGGGCGTGTCTGCACCACTTCCTCGCGCAGGGCATGGGTGTGCCCCTCGCGTACGACCTCCGGAATGCCGAACACGGGCTTGGCATAGCGCCGGGTGAGGGAATCGAAGACATCCCAGGCTGCACGCATGACCTTGGCCGGGTAGGTGTCCGCCAGGGGGTGAAAAGCCTGGTCCAACCACCAATGCTGCCATTGGCCCGCGGCGCGCACGGGCGCCATCATGGCGTGGTTCAGTTCGTACCAGTGATACAGCATCGTGTGGACCTCCGTCGCGCGGACACCCGCAGCGCAGTAATACCACGGAATGCGGGCAGCGTCGCCCTGCGCCCGTCTCCACTCTGCGAGCGGGTTGCGCTGGTGTACCATCGACTCGCTCCGCAGGGGAGCGATTTCAGGGGAACACCGATGAAATTCAGCTGCCATGTCCAGACACGCATCGCAGATTACCGCATCGCCCGTGACCTCGAAGACTGGGGTTATGACGCCGTGTGGTTCCCCGATACCCAGATGATGTGGTCGGACTGCTACGCCACGATGGCGCTGGCTGCACAGTGCACGTCGAAGATCCATATCGGAACGGGTGTGGCGATCACCGGCACGCGCATTGCCCCGACGACCGCGGCCGCCATTGCCTCCATCAATGTGCTGGCACCCGGGCGAACCTTCCTCGGGATTGGTTCCGGTCATACCGCCATGCGCGTGATGGGCCAGGACCCGACGCCCGTCAAGGAATTCCGCGAGTACCTGCGCGTGGTGCGCACCATGCTCCGGGGCGAGAAAGTCGACTACACCTACCGCGACAAGACCACCGAGATCGCCTGGCAGGACCACGGGGCCGGCTTCCGCAACACATGGGATCACATCCCCATCCATGTGGCCGCCAACGGACCACTCGCCCTGCGTGCGGCAGGCGCCTACGGCGATGGCCTGATCTCCATCTTCAACGAACAGCCGGAGGTCATGCGGGGCAATCTGGAACTCGTCAGGGCGGGCGCGGCGAAGGCCGGACGTGTGATTGGTGATGACTACCATACGACCTCCCTCTGCCATGCGGTGGTGCTGCGGCCCGGTGAGAAACTGACCGACACCCGGGTGGTCGAGACCGCCGGCTCCTGGGTGGTCACGGCGCTGCACTTCGTCTATGAGGTCTGGCGCTATACCCATGACGATGCCGTCATCCCGCCCTACATGCGCAACGTCTGGCAACGGTATCTGGACCGCATCGCCCGCATGCCATTGCCCGAGTCCCACCAGCACCAGCTGCTGCATGAAGGGCATTGCAGTTATTACCCCGCAGTGGAGCGTGAGCTCATCACACCCGAGATGATCGAGGGCACCTGCATCGTGGGCGAGCCCCAGGAGGTGGCGGCCAAGATTCGTGCGGCCGCCGATGCAGGTCTGAAGGAAGTCAGCCTGCTGCCGCCGCTGATGCATCTGCGTGAGGTGGCGCGCGACTTTGCGAGGAAAGTCATCCCGCTGCTCTGAAGGGCCAGCGGACTACTTTCCACACCTGACTCCGTGCTGCGCCCAGGTCTCATTGCGGACACGCTGTTCGCCATCCAGGTCACCTGCGCCCTGATCTTCGGCTATGCGCAGATCTCGCGCATGCTGGTCAGCACCGAGGGTGTGAGCCTCACCTGGTTCCTGTTCTGGGCGCTGTTCCTGGCGATCAACCTCCGCCTGGCGGTGAAGGCCCACCAGGTTTTTCCCTCCCGCATCTCACGCCAGACCGTCATCACCTATGTCACCTGGAGCGTGGTCCTGCTGGGCGCACTCGTCGTGCTCTTCTGGCGCTCCCTCGGGCGCTGGGACACGGTCGATACCCTGAACGTGATCCTCAGCGGGGCCGGCATCGTGGTGGTGCTCGCCATCGGCCGCTGGCATGGCCTCGGTATCGCTGATCCGCTGGTACGCGGCTGGCTCGCGGTGTTCTTCAAAGGCACGCCTCAGCTCACGCTCGCCTGGCACCTCACCCAGGTCGGCGCGGACGGGCTTGCGCCCTTTGCGGTGCTCTCGGGACACATCACCATCAACATCCGTCTCGGCCAGTTGTATTTCTCGATCCGCGAGGCGGGCTGGGACCGCAACCGCATCGGTTCTGCGCTCAGCGAGGCCGCCAATGAAATCAGCTGGGTGGTGACGACCATCGTGTGGCTGATGCTGTGAGACGCAGCGCCCAGCGGCCGCTGGTGATCGCCCATCGCGGCGCGAGTGCCTACCGTCCCGAGCACACACTCGCGTCCTACCAGCTCGCGCTAGCCATGGGGGCGGATTTCGTGGAACCCGATCTGGTCACGACCCGCGATGGCGTGCTCATCTGCCGGCATGAAAATGCACTGGCCATCCTGCGGGAGGATGGCAGCGTGGATCGCGAGTGGACCAGTACCGATATCTTTGCGCGTCCGGAGTTCGCAGATCGCCTCTGCCGCAAGACCATTGATGGACAGACCATCCACGGCTGGTTCAGCGAAGACCTGAGCCTGGCTGAAATCCGTCAGTTGCGTTGCCTGGAACGCATCCCCCACCTGCGCCATGGCAACACCCGCTGGGATGGCGAGTTCGGGATCCCGACCTTTGCCGAAGTACTCGCCCTGGTTCAGGCACATGCTGAACGCACCGGACACCTCGCCGGGGTCTACCCGGAAACCAAGCATCCTTCCTGGTTTCGCGCCGAGGGACATCTGCTTGACGGGCACAGGATAGGCCACTGTCTCGGCGAACTGCTGATCCGGGCGTTGCTGGCGGCAGCTTTTCTCGATCCGTCCCGGGTCTTCATCCAATCCTTCGAGGTGAGCAACCTCAGGGATCTCAAAACCCGCATCATGCCGGCAGCAGGCCTCGACCTGCCGCTCATCCAGCTGATGAGCCCACGCCATGCGCCATGGGACAGCATCCAGGCGGGCCAGCCTATCGACTGGCACCGGGAAATCGATTTCGAAGCGCTCGCACGGTATGCCAGCGGGTTGGGGCCGGAGCGCAGCATGGTGCTGCCGCGCGACGCCGCTGGCCGACCGGACGCCGCCAGCAGCCTTGTATCGGAGGCCCATGCCCACGGGCTGGATGTCCATGTGTGGACCCTGCGAGGCGAGAACCATTTCCTGCCCCCGGGGCATCGTCGTGGAGACGCGCCGGAGGCGCCGGGCGATCTTGCGGCGGAGGTGCTGGAGCTTCAGGCCACCGGCGTGGATGGCTTCTTCACTGACAACCCGGACCGGGTGAAGGCGGCGCTGGCGGCATGACTCGCATCCGGGCGAGGCTTCTTCTATGCTCCACGCACGCAGGCGCCATTGAGTTGCCCTTCAGGGGCGCGCCATGCGCTACAGGCCGGAGGGAGCTGGCCACACAAGCAGAATCCAGCAACCACCAGGGGGAACCATGAACAATACCGGATGCGCACTGATAGGCCTCGCAGCCTGGGCCATCATCCAGACCTTCGTCCTTGTCTTCGTCCGGCTGAACGCGGTGCGCGCCGGCCATCCGATCAATACCTTTGACCCGACCGGCAAGGATCTGCGCGGTTTCGCCTATCGCGTGACGCGCGCCCACGGCAATACGCTCGAGAATCTCGCCATCTTCGCGGGCCTGCTCCTGTATGCCATCGCGACGAGTCAGACGGCGATCACCGAGGGCCTCGCCTGCTGGCTGCTGTATGCACGCATCGGACAATCCGTGGTGCACATGTTTTCCACCAGCGCTCCGTTTGTCCTTTTGCGGGCCAATCTCTTCGGCGCGCAGATGATCATCGGACTGTGGTGGGCCTGGCAGTTCTGGCACGCCTGAGCAAGGCCGCGCTCAGTCACGGGGGGGCGGGACCCGCGCGGTGAGCGCGGGGACTGTTTCTAGAGGGTGATGCCGAGCACCGGATGAGGCCGGTAGGGTGCCTCCAGAATCTCGCGCTCCCCCGCC
>JBDLQR010000324.1:0-5843 GCA_039800485.1 Pseudomonadota bacterium | reverse complement strand
TGAGAAGCGCCGGACGGCCGTGGGCGCGCGGGTTTCTACTGAGAAACGCTGGTCGCGCGCGGCACGATGCCGTACTTGGCAGTGAGATCAGCGGCCAGGGCCTGTGCTTCCTTGAGGGCGGCGGGCGCGAGCTGTCCGGCCGCGCTGTCGCGTGCCGTCCCCGCCTTGGCGCTCCCGAGGTGTGCCGCCACGCTGAACCACGCGTAGGCGTACTCCAGATCACGGGGTACACCTTCACCGCGCTCGTAGAGGCCTGCCAGGCGGAACTGGGCTTCCTGCACGCCTTTCTCGGCGGCCTTGCGGAACCACTTGGCCGCCTCTTCCGGGGAGCGCTCTACGCCCCGGCCATCCGCATACATGCGTCCGAGGAAGTACTGGGCGTAGGCATGGTCTGCGGTCTCCGCCAGTGGCACGAAGGATTCGAGCGCCTTGGCGTAATCGCCGGCCACCATCGCGGCCACACCGTCATTGAAATCGGCCCGTGCCGGGTGGGCCAGCAGGCCGAGCGTCAGGCCGAGGATCGGGAGCAACAGGGGACGGGTGATTTTTCCTGGCACTTCAGCACTCTCCGGAAGCACGGGGCGGCGGGATGGTGAACCGCCGCGAATCATAGTCGAGATGGGCCTGCGCGGAACAGGCGAGGGGATCCCCCCGGCGAATTGGCATAGAATCGCGACCCCGCCTGCTGGCGGACCCGTCAACCAGGACCGAGACGCCGATGAACGCCAAGACACTGTACGACAAGCTCTGGGATGACCATCTCGTGGAGACCTACGAGGACGGTTCTGCCCTCATTTACATCGACCGTCACATCGCGCACGAGGTGACGACTCCCCAGGCTTTCGAGGGGCTCAAGCTTGCCGGCCGCAAGCTGTGGCGCACGGCCGCCACTGTTGCGGTGTCTGATCACAATGTGCCCACCAAGGATGTGCACACCATCTCGGATCCCGTCGCCCGGGTGCAGCTGGAAACCCTGGCGCGCAATTGCCGTGAGCATCGCATCACCCACTTCGATATCGGCGACGTCCGCCAGGGCATCGTTCATGTCACAGGTCCGGAGCAGGGGTGGAGTCTGCCGGGCATGACCATCGTCTGCGGAGATTCACACACGGCCACCAATGGCGCCCTGGGGGCCTGGGCCTTCGGGATTGGCACTTCGGAGGTGGAGCATGTGATGGCCACCCAGTGTCTGGTGCTGCGCAAGGCGAAGAACATGCTGATTCGCGTCGATGGGGAACTGGGTGCCGGCGTGAGCGCCAAGGATCTCATCCTCGCCATCATCGGCCGCATCGGCACAGCCGGTGCAACCGGTCACACCATGGAATATGCCGGCACCGCCATCGAGCGTCTCTCGATGGAAGAACGCATGACCATCTGCAACATGTCCATCGAGGCGGGCGGCCGTGCAGGCCTGGTCGCGGTCGATGACACGACCCTGCGATATGTGGAGGGGCGTCCGCATGCGCCCAAAGGGGCTGACTGGACGCGCGCAGTGGAAGCTTGGCGTCGGCTCAGGTCGGACCCCGGCGCCCATTTCGACACTACGGTGGTGATGGACGCGGCAAGCATCGAACCGCAGGTGACCTGGGGAACGTCTCCCGAAATGGTCCTGCCGGTCTCCGGCTGCGTGCCCGATCCGACCGATGAGCGCGATGACACGCGCCGCGTGGGGATTCAGAACGCCCTGAAGTACATGGATCTCAAACCCGGAACGCCGCTGACCGACATCGCCATCGACAAGGTCTTCATCGGCTCCTGCACCAATTCACGGATCGAGGATTTGAGAGCCGCGGCGGCCGTGATTCGCGGGCGCAAGCTTGCGCCCAACGTCAAGCTCGCCCTGGTGGTGCCGGGTTCCGGCCTGGTGAAGCGTCAGGCTGAGGAAGAAGGGCTGGATCGCCTCTTCACGGCGGCTGGATTCGAGTGGCGCGAGCCGGGCTGCTCGATGTGCCTCGGCATGAATCCGGATCAGCTCTCCTTCGGCGAACGCTGCGCCTCCACCTCCAACCGCAATTTCGAGGGCCGCCAGGGTCATGGTGGACGCACACACCTGGTTTCACCGGCCATGGCTGCGGCCGCTGGCATTGCCGGTCATTTCGTGGACGCACGAGGATTCTGAACCATGCACGCATTCACCACACTCGATGGCCTGGTGGTCCCGCTGGATCGGCCCAATGTCGATACCGATGCCATCATTCCCAAGCAGTTCCTGAAATCGATCAAGCGCTCGGGCTTCGGGCCCAATCTGTTCGATGAATGGCGTTATCTCGACAAGGGGGAGCCGGACAAGGCCAACGAAGGCCGGCCCCTCAATCCGGAGTTCATCCTCAATCAGCCGCGCTACCAGGGCACCAGCATTCTGCTCGCCCGGGACAATTTCGGTTGCGGCTCCTCGCGCGAACACGCGCCCTGGGCCATTGTGGACTTCGGCATCCGCGCCATCATCGCGCCGAGCTTTGCCGACATCTTCTACGGCAATTCAGCCAAGAACGGCCTGCTGCTGGTAATCCTTCCGGCAGACGTGGTGGACCGGCTTTTTGCCGAGTGCAAGGCGGAGGAGGGCTACCGTCTCACGATCGACCTCGCGGCACAGCAGGTCAGAACCCGTTCGGGTGAGACCTTCACCTTCGATTACAACGCAGGTCTCAAGCACCGCATGCTGAACGGCCTCGATGACATCGGCATCACGCTGCAGCGCGCGGAGGCAATCCGTACCTATGAAGCCAGACGGCGCGAGCAGGCGCCCTGGCTCTTTGCCGAGGGTTGAGTGCGATGATCTATCAACTGGAAGATCAACGGGTGCGTGCCGAGGGTGATTACTGGGTCGCGGATTCGGCAACGGTGCTCGGCTCGGTGCTCCTGAAACACAACGCAAGTGTGTGGTTTGGCGCTGTCATTCGCGGCGATCGCGAATCCATCGTGGTGGGGGAGAATTCCAACGTGCAGGATCTGGCGGTGCTGCATACCGATCCGGGCTTTCCCATGCACATCGGCAACCATGTGACCATCGGCCACAAGGCGATGCTGCACGGCTGCACGGTGGGCGATCACAGCCTCATCGGGATCAATGCGGTGATCCTGAATGGCGCCAGGATTGGCGCGCACTGCCTGATCGGCGCCAACACACTCATTCCGGAGGGCAAGGAGATTCCCGATGGCAGCCTGGTGATGGGATCCCCCGGCAAGGTCGTGCGGACACTCACGCCCGAGCAGACCGCACACCTGACCAAGCTCGCCGAGAACTACGTCGCCAATTTCAAACGCTACAAGGCATCCTTCGTACCCCAAGGCCAGGCCGAACTGGTCTGACACTCTTTCAGTCCTGCCACGCGGCCGGGGTCGGCCTCGGCTCGACCCCGCTCCCGCCACAGGCAGTCTCAGGTGAGGCTGCCCATTTCCTCCGCGATCTTGCGCAGCTTGAACTTCTGGATCTTGCCGGTGGAAGTTTTCGGCAGTTCGTGGAACACGATGGTCTTCGGGGCCTTGAAGCGCGCCATGTGCTCGCGGCAGTACTCGATGAGCGCCTCGGGTGACACGACTGGCGCATCAGCCTTGAGCCATACGAAGGCGCACGGTGTCTCGCCCCATTTTTCGTCGGGCCGCGCCACGACTGCGGCTTCGAGCACGGAGGGATGCCGGTACAGCACTTCCTCCACCTCGATGGACGAGATGTTCTCGCCGCCCGAGATGATGATGTCCTTGGAGCGATCCTTGATCTGGATGTAGTTCTCCGGATGCATCACGCCAAGGTCGCCGGAGTGGAACCAGCCCCCACCCAGGGATTCCCGTGTGGCCGCCTCGTTCTTCAGATAGCCCCGCATCACCACATTGCCCTTGAACATGATCTCGCCGATGGTCTCGCCATCGCGGGGCACGGGCTGCAGCGTGTCGGGGTCCACCACTTCAAGATCCTGCAGCACCGGATAGCGCACGCCTTGCCGAATCTTGACCGCCGCGCGCTGTTCGCGCGTCATGTTCGCCCATTCGTCCTGCGGCGCACCGAACACCGAAGGGCCGTAGGTTTCTGTGAGGCCGTAGGTGTGTATGACCTTGAAACCCGCGTCCTCCATGCCGTCCATGATGGCCGCCGGCGGTGCGGCGCCCGCAGTCATCACCTGAACCGGGCCGGGCAGTGGGCGCTTCTCGTTGGCGCTGGCATGCACGATGAAATTGAGCACGATGGGCGCACCACAGAAATGCGTGACCTTCTCGTCCGCGAGTGCGCTGTAGATGTTGGGCGCGCTGATGCGGCGCAGGCAGATGTTCGTACCGCCCTGCATGGCGATAGTCCACGGGAAGCACCAGCCGCAGCAGTGGAACATCGGCAGCGTCCACAGGTACACCGGATTGAGCGGCATGCTCCACGACAAGGCGTTGCTTACCGCATTGAGGTACGCGCCGCGGTGATGGTAGACCACCCCTTTGGGGTTGCCGGTGGTGCCGGAGGTATAGCACAGCGCCATCGCCTGCCATTCATCCGTGGGCAGTTCCCAGGGGGAGTCCGGATCTCCTTCCGCCAGCAATTCTTCGTACTCGATCTCGCCCAGCCGGTCATGGCAGGGGGCATGCGCGTCTGCGATGTCGATGACGAGCGGCTTGGCCTTGCACTTCTCCAGCGCCTCCCGCATCACCGGCGCGAACTCGGTATCCACCAGCACAGCCTTGGCCTCGCCATGATCGAGGATGAAGGCAATCGCATCAGCATCCAGCCGGATGTTGATGGGATTCAACACCGCCCCCGCGGCTGGCACGCCGAACAGGCTTTCATAGAACGCGGGGATGTTGGTGGCGACAATGGCGATGGTGTCACCCAGGCCGAAGCCGCGCTTCTGCAGAGCCGAATTGAGGCGGCGACAACGGGCGAAGGTCTCGCGCCAGGTCCAGCGCCGTTCGTGGTGCACAACGGCTGTCCGATGCGGGTAGACGGAGGCGGCGCGCTCGATGAAGGACAGCGGCGACAGCGGCGTGTAGTTGGCCTCGCACTTGTCGAGGCCATGTTCGTAGATCTTGGTCATGTGGGATTTCCGTAGTCGGATAAAGCGTGTCAGGTGAAGCGGGGCGTGCGTTTTTCCATGAAGGCATTCAGGCCTTCCAGCCCATCGTCGGCCAGGATATTGCGCACCAGATCCGCAGACGCGCAGCGATAGGCTGAGTCCAGCGGCTGGTTGGCCTGCTGCTGGAACGAGGCCTTGCCAAGACGTAGCGCATAGGCGGATTTGGATGCGATGCGCCGCGCCAGGGCGTGCACTTCGTCATCGAGCCGTGCGTCCTCCACAGCCCGGTTGATGAGGCCGATGTTGCTTGCGGTTTCGGCATCGATGAAGTCCCCCGTGAGCAGCATCTCCATGGCGTGCTTGCGCGGCACATTGCGCGAAAGTGCCACGGCCGGGGTCGCGCAGAAGAGGCCATAGTTGATCCCCGAGGTCGCGAAGCGTGCGCTGTGCGCGGCAATGGCCAGATCGCAGCTCGCCACCAGCTGGCACCCCGCGGCGGTAGCGATGCCTTGCACGCGCGCGATGACCGGCTGGGGGAGGTTCACGATCATCTGCATCATGCGCGAGCAGTCGCCAAGCAGCTTGCTGAGGAAAGCCTCATCGTGATGCGTGCGCATCTCCTTCATGTCGTGGCCGGTGCTGAAGGCCTTGCCGGTGCTGGCGATGATCACGACCCGGACAGACGGGTCATCACCCAGCGTGGCGAGCTCGGCACTCAGCGCCGCAATGGTGGCGCTGCTCAGCGTGTTGTAGGCCTCGGGGCGGTTCAGGGTGAGTGTGGTGATGCCGTCTGCATCGCGGCGAACGACCGGACTGGCAAGCGCTGTCTCGGCGGTGGTCATGGGACTC
>JBDLQR010000323.1:0-2759 GCA_039800485.1 Pseudomonadota bacterium | reverse complement strand
AGTGCGGACAAATCGAGCCCGCCACCACTCTGCACGCTGCTCTGATCGAGCCCCAGCAACTTGAAGCTGATGGAGATCACGGCCAGCACCGCGATATTGGTCAGCAGAAACAATCCGATTCTTTTCATTCGCGACTTTCCTCACGGCAACGGTGAACCCACGCCCCTATGACATGGGGGCGCGGGGTTTCGTTTCAAAGGGGTGGGAGAAGAAATACCCGAGCTACCGAAGGGAGCCTCCGGCAGCCGGGCGGGTGCGAAGGTTCAGGCGGCGGCGGAGGTCCGGGCGGGCGGCTGCTCCTTGGTCCAGCTGCGCAGGACCGGCATGACCTCCTTGGCAAACAGCCTGGAGCTCCGCTCCGCAACCTCGAAAGGAATACCGGCATAGCGGAAGGCGCACAGTTCGCCGAAGGGGCCAAAAAAGTGCCAGCGGTCTTCCAGCTTGCGCAGAATCTGGTCCGGGGTGCCCCAGACCTGCTGTTCCAGGTAGGCCTTTGCGACGCCTTCCTTGCCCGCGGCGCGCATCATGTCCACAGCGTCACCGTAGGCCTTGTAACCTTTCACTTCCTTGTAATGCTCGCCCATCATCTCGTAGTGGTGCAGCACCGAAAGGCAGTAGCCCGCGACGTATTTCTCCGCGTTCTCGCGTGCCCGCGCGGCATCCGTGTCACACACCACCATGTCAGTGAGCAACGGCGCCTTGGGCTCGCGTCCATGAGTCTTGCGGAAGGTCTCGGCGTAGGCATCGCATTCTGCCTTCTGGGCGTCTGGAGCCTTGTAGTTGAACGCCATCATCTGGGCTCCCAGCTTGGCGGCCTCCTGCCCGGATTCCGGGCTCATCGCCACTTGCACCAGGCGATCCTTCCAGCTGCGGGTGGGGGCGGGACGCAGGGGCGCCTTGGGCTGACGGATGTGCTTGCCTTCATGTTCCGGGAACCAGCCCGTTTCCAACGCTTCCAGAATCAGCGGTGCAGACTCATCGAAACGGTCGCGCGATTCTTCCATCGAGATTCCGAACTGGTTGAATTCCTTGCGGGCGAGACCGCGCCCAAAGCCGAAAATCGCACGGCCACCGGACAGCAGGTCCAGCAAGGCCGCTTTCTCGGCCACCCGCAACGGCTGCAGATTCCAGGGCAGGATGCACGCGCCGGTCGCCAGGCGGATGTTTTTGGTCTTGGCCGCAAGGTTGGCGAGGTAGACGAAGTTGTCCGGGCAGAAGGAGTAGTCCTCGAAGTGATGCTCCACGGTCCAGACATGGTCGTAGCCCAGTTCGTCAGCGAGGATGGCCAATCGGGTTTCCTCATCGTAAACCTCGGCATCCGTGATGTTCTCATAGCCGAAACTTTGCATGACCTGAAGAATGCCTACTTCCATGACGCTCACCTCTGCGAATGTTTTTTGATGTCCGGGCGTTTGAATTACACCACCCGTATCGGCCGAGTGTAGCGCGCGGGTTTGCCGATCTGAACCTGCTTCGGCGTGAGATTTTTCCGGCATTTCCAATGTTGCGAAGCAACATCAGCGCGGGGTTCGTGGGCCGCGCACCCCTTTGCCTGCGCTATGATGAGGTCGCCTTCCAGTGAGATCTTCCCCATGTCTTCTGCCGTCGAAGCCTTCGAAATCACCGTACCGCCCGCCTGGTTGGACTACAACAACCACATGAACGTGGCCTACTACTCTCTCGCTTTCGATGAGGCCGGAGAGGCTTTCGTGAAGCGCTTCGGCATGGGTCTCGAGTACACGGAGCGCACCCGTAATTCGTGGATGGTGCTCGAGGCCCACCTGACCTATCAGAACGAGGCGCGTCTCGGCGACAGCCTGCGTATCGAAACCCGTGTACTCGACTTCAACCAGAAGCTCGCACATCTCTACCAGGAGATGTTCCGCGGTGGTCAGCTGCTGGCCACCCAGGAGCAGATGACCCTGCATGTGAGCCTCGAAACCCGTCGCGGTGCACCTTTCCCGCCCGGGATCTTCGACCAACTCAAAGCCTTGCATGCCGAACAGTCAAAGCTGCCGCCGCCCGCACATGCGGGCCGACGGATTGCCATCCGAAAAACGGAAAACGGGAGCGCGACATGAACACTTTCACCGGCGCGATTGCGCTGATCACGGGCGCAGGTTCCGGCATCGGCGCGGCGCTGGCTCGCGCATTGGCGCGCCGCCAGGCTTTCGTCGTGTGTGCTGACATCAAGGAAGACACTGCGCGCCAGGTACTGGACGGCATCCTGCGTGAAGGAGGCAGCGGCTCTGCACACGCGCTCGACGTGACGGATTCCAACGCGGTTGCGGCGCTGATCCGCGAGGTGGTGTTACAGCATGGCAAGCTCGACCTGCTGTTCAACAATGCAGGGATTTCCATTGCTGGTGAAGCACGCGACATCGCGCTGGAGCACTGGCGCGCAGTGCTCGATGTCAACCTGATGGGTGTGGTGAATGGTGTGGACGCAGGTTACAAGCAGATGGCACGCCAAGGTCATGGCCACATCATCAATATCGCGTCACTGGCCGGACTGATCCCCTTCCCCACCAATGTCCCCTACGCCACGAGCAAGCATGCCGTGGTGGGCTTGTCACTTTCCCTGCGCGCCGAGGGCGCAGACCTTGGCGTGAAGGTGAGCGCAGTCTGCCCGGGTTTCGTGCAGACAGGAATCTTTGCCGCTACACCGTTCATCAACGTCGATCGTGAGCGTGCGATGCGTAACATCCCGTTCCCGCCCCTGGACAGCGACAAGGCTGCAGCGCGCATCCTGCGCGGCA
>JBDLQR010000322.1:0-3403 GCA_039800485.1 Pseudomonadota bacterium | reverse complement strand
GAGGATGAACCGGTAGTGGGCATCCGTAGCAGCGTGAATGGCCGCCAGGCCCTGCTTGTCCTTGACCGCCTCGCCCAGCGCCCGCAACCACTCCTCGCCGACCGCCCGGACCACAAAGACGAAAAGACTGGCCTTCGTGCCGAACCGCCAGCCCGCCATGGCCCGGCTGTAACCCGCAAGCTCGCCAATTTCCTTGAGCGTCACGCCCGAGGTGCCGCGCTTGACGATGAGGGCAACAGCCGCGTCCAGCATGCGGGTGTCGGACAGGGCAGAACGCTCCGCTTGGGTGCGACGTGGGTGCCGATTGTCGGTTAGTGCATCCATGTCGCAATGGTGCGCTCCTTCTTACTTGCTTGCAACAAGCAAGTTGTCTTTTGTCCGACCCGTCATTGGCGGATGGCCGGGCAAATGCACCGACAAACGAGACCCTGCCTCCCTGCCCAGATCGATCCTAAAGAACTGAGCACGGATAAAATCGGAGGCTCATCAAGGGAGAAACCTCATGCGCTGTGAGATCGTCGCCATCGGCACCGAACTGCTGCTTGGCCAGATAGTGGACAGCAACTCATCCTGGATAGGGGAACAACTCGCCCTGTCCGGCATCGATTCCTACTACCAGGTGAAGGTCGGGGACAACCACCGGCGCATCGTGGACACGCTCAAGCTCGCGCTTTCGCGCAGCGATGCGGTGATCTGTTGTGGCGGTCTCGGCCCCACGCAGGACGACATCACGCGCGAGGCCATCGCGGAGGTCATGGGTGTGTCCCTGGTGCGGGACGATGCCATGGGTGCGCGTATAAGGCACATGTTCGAGAGCCGCGGGCGCAGCATGCCCGAGAACAATCTGCGCCAGGCGGAGATGCCACAAGGCGCGCGCTTCATTGCAGAAATGCCGGGCACGGCGCCGGGCCTGGTCTGCCCGGTGGGGAATCAGGTCATCTATGCCGTGCCGGGGGTGCCGAGCGAAATGCGGGCCATGATGACGGGCACCATCCTGCCGGACTTGCGGGCGCGCAGCGGAGAGACTTCCGTCATCCGCAGCCGGGTGCTGCGGACCTGGGGCCAGTCGGAATCGGGCCTGGCGGAAATGCTGGCCGAGCATATGCACCGACTGGACGAGAGCGGACGCGCCACCCTTGCCTTCCAGGCGAGTGGCATAGAGGGCATCAAGGTCCGGATCACCGTCAAGGCCCCGGATGAAGCGGCTGCCCAGGCGCTGCTCGAAACCGAAGATCAGGTCGTGAGCGACCTGCTCGGCAAATATGTTTTCGGGCGGGATCGCGAAACCATGGAAAGCGTGGTCTTGGTGGGATTGCGCCAGCGCGGACTGACGTTGGCACTCGCCGAATCCGCAACAGGCGGACACATCGGCCTGCGCCTGTCTGCCCGGGACGAGGCCGATGGGGTTTTCCGCGGAGGCGTGATCCTGGGGGATGGGGATTTGCAGACGAGGCTGCTCGGCGTACCTGTCCCGGATTCTCCCAATGCAGAAACCGCCGCCGCACTCGCCGCCGCAGTGCGCCGGGAGGCCGGGGTGGATATCGGCCTCTCGACTTGCTCGGTGGATGATCGCACGCCCGTATCCGGCCTGCGCCCCGGCACGGTGTTCATCGGGATTGCGACTGAAGAGGGTGCCAGAATTGAAACTGTCCAACTCCCCGGGGATCGCGCCCGCATTCGCGAATACGCCGTCATCAGCGCGCTCAATGCGCTGCGCCAGCGGGTGCTCACATGAAACATCGACTGTGGAGTCTGGATTATCAAGGACATTACCTGAGCGCCTTGTTCGCACTTTTGCTTGTTTTGACCGGATGCGATGTCGCTCCCCGGGAAGACGCGGAAATCAGTGCGGTGCGCGCGTTCCACGAGAAGATCCTGTCACTCGGGACCGCCGGCGTGCCGCGGCTGGAGGACATCGAAGCCCTCACACCCTATATCTCCGCGGCCTTCCGGCAACGCCTGCTCGCCGCGCGTGCAGCTGAGGATGCAGCCCGTATCCGACACGGAGGGACAGAGCCGCCAATGCTCCAAGGCTCGATATTTCATTCCCTGTTCGAAGGCGCGCATCGCATTATTTCGGTAGAGAGGAATCAGAAAACCGGCGGTTATCTCGTTAATCTGGAGTATGGTGTTGAAAACGCCCCGGCCGCGGAGAAAACCACCTGGCAGGACAGAACCTGGCTCATTACCGAAAATGGTCAGCCACGGGTGGACGACCTCGAGTTTCTCGGGAAATGGGATTTCGGCAGCAAAGGCCGCCTGTCCCTGATACTCGAGAATATTGGTCGGGATTTTTTCCCGAAATCGGATTTATAATGCCGGTCCCTTGAAAGGTAGTAACTCCATGAAATCACCCGCCGCCATCCGCAAGCAGATCGCAAAACTCCAGGCGCAGATTGCCGCCACCGAAAAGTCCCGCGAAAAAGCCCTGCGCAAGATCATCACGGACATGCAAAAGCACGACCTGAGCGTTTCCGATCTGCGCGACGCCATGAGCGTCAAGCCGAAGCGCGCGCCCGGCCGCAAGAAGCCCACCGGCAGCGTGCCGGTCAAGTTCCGGGATGACAAAGGGAACACCTGGAGCGGTCGCGGTCGCGAACCGAAATGGATGACGGAAGCAATTGCCCAGGGCCGCAAGCGCAGCGACTTTGCCATCTGAGCAAAGCCCTCAGTGATGTCAGCGTCAGCGCTGGCATCACGAAAGGCTCATTCGGGTCAGCTTGTGGGCAGTGGGCCCCCATCCTCGGCGTCGGGGGTGCCTTGGGTGAATTCCGTGAGGGTGGAGTACCCGAGAGAGTTGCCGGCAGGATCGAAGACCTCGAACAGCGTGTCGTCGGCAACCTGCAACATGAACATCAACGCCTGACCTGCATTGGTTCTGCGCTGTTCGGGAAACACCCAGACATCCCCTGACTCACTCGGCATCTTCCCCGCTCGCACTCGATGCGTCACCAGCATATCCCTCACCCACCCAGCGTCTTGACGTTCTTGTTCTGCTTCCGGAGTCCTGTCCTTCATGGCTCCTCATCTCCCTGAAGTGCCTCGTGTGCCCGCGCATTCCGTTTGTTCCCGCCCGGCAGCTTATGTTCGCCTGAATTTCTCTCCCCGGTCTGCGACGCAGCCGACATTCCTGCAACGATTTTTGACGTTTCTTTCCAGACTCTGAATCACGTCACAGATCGCCTTTGGTGGGCTGTTCGACATCCGCCTCCGCCAGCCAGCCATTGACCTGGGTCACGGCTTCGACGCCGAGCTCGCCGCTCAGGGCTTTCAGACGCAGGTGCGAAATGGCATAAACGAGCCGTTGCTCGGCCAGGTCGAGGCGTGTCTGGCTGCGTTTCTGCACCGCATCGAGAATGTCGACGCGGGTGCGGGTACCGGCCTCAAAGCCTTTGCGGTTTGA
>JBDLQR010000321.1:0-5638 GCA_039800485.1 Pseudomonadota bacterium | reverse complement strand
GAAGGCGCGCTGGAAATGGGACATGCCAGGGCGCTTCTGGCGACCAAGGGTGCGGAGCAGACGCGGCTTGCGAAGCTGGTGGCGGAACGCGGCCTCTCCGTGCGGGCCACCGAGCGACTGGTGCGCCAGTCCCTGGAGGGCGGACAGGAGGTCCGTGTCACCCCGCGGCCGGACGCCAATGTCCAGAAACTCGAGGCGGACCTCGGGGAGCGACTGGGTGCTGCCGTCACCATCAAGCATGGTCGCAAGGGCCGGGGTGAGCTCGTGATCCGGTACAACTCACTCGACGAGCTGGACGGAATTCTGGCCCATATCCGCTGACCTGATTGACCTTCATCAATCGGCCTGGAACTCCCGCTCACGGCCCTTGCTCTGGCATTTGACGCGTGCAAACAGATCTCACTACAATCCGCCACCCTTGTTTTATTGCACTGCAAAGTGACGCGTTACAGGGCGCGCCATGAGCGGCTCCGGCTGGGCTCGAATGCTGCTGACAACCATCGGGTTGCAGCTCGGTGTCGTGGTGGTGGCGGGACTGGGCGTCGCGCTTTTCGATGCGCGCGCCGCGATGTCACTGCTCCTCGGGGGAATGGCGGTGGTGGTGCCGAATGCACTGCTCGCGTTCTACCTCTGGTCGAAGGCTCGCATCATCCGCGCGCTGTCAGCCGCCACTTTCATGGCGGGAGAGTCGTTGAAACTCGGTGCGACCGTCGCACTGCTGTTCATTGCGACGAGGGTGCTGGGCCCGGCGGCGGTGTGGCCCGCATTGGTAGCGGGGGTGTTCCTCGCACTGAAAGGACAATGGCTGGCCGTGTGGTTCACACGAGACAGCTGAGAAGGGTCGGGCCCGACGCCCGCCCCGGCAGACTCAAACGAGCGTTATTCGAGCGTAGAACCACATGGCCACAGGACACGAGCTGACACCCACCGGCTACATCCAGCACCACCTGACGTTCAACGCGCAGGCCGGGGAAACGCCTTTCTGGACCTGGCACATGGACACCATCTTCACCTCGGTGATACTCGGTGTCCTCACATTCGGATTTCTGGCCTGGGTTGTGAGCGGCGCCACCGCGGGTGTGCCCACCAAACGTCAGGCCTTCGTGGAACTTCTGATCGAATTCGTCAACGAACAGGCCCGAAGCATCTTCCACGGCGACCAGCGCTTCATCGCACCCCTGGCGCTCACGGTATTCGTGTGGGTGTTCCTGATGAACGCGATGGACTTCCTGCCCATCGACATCATGGCCTTCCTGTACAAGAACGTGCTGGGGCTTGAATACTGGCGCTCGGTACCCACCGCCGACGTCAACACCACTTTTGCCCTGGCGCTGACTGTCTGGTTCCTCATGATCTTCTTCGCCATCAAGGTGAAGGGCGTGGGTGGCTTCATCCACGAACTGTTCTGTGCCCCGTTCGGGGGCAATCCCGTCCTCTGGCCTTTCAACTTCGTGTTCAACCTCGTCGAGTACATCTCCAAGCCGCTCTCCCACAGCCTGCGGTTGTACGGCAACATCTACGCGGGTGAAATCATCTTCATGCTGCTCGGCCTGTGGGCGGCTACGGGTGTTGCAGGGACGATCTTTGGCGGCATCCTCTCGGCGGGATGGGCCATATTCCACATCCTGATCGTCGGTCTGCAGGCCTTCATTTTCATGATGTTGACCATCGTCTACATCGCAATGGCGCATGAAGGCCATTGACACCGTTTTATTGACTCAACGTTCTACCTGGCAAGAAAGGAAAGGGAAATGGAAAACTTACAGTTTCTGGCGATGATCCAGGCCCACACCGGTATCGGTATCGGCATCATGATCGGCCTGGGCGCGCTTGGTGCCTGTATCGGCGTGGGGCTCATGTGCTCGCGCTTCCTCGAGGGCGCCGCTCGCCAGCCTGAGCTCATTCCCCAGCTCCAGGCCAAGGTGTTCCTGCTCCTCGGCCTGATCGACGCGTCCTTCATCATCGCGGTGGGTATCGCGATGCTCTTCGCGTTCGGTAACCCGCTTCTCGCGGCAGTTTCGGGCTAAGCCGGAAACCGGATTCAGACCTCCAGCGACGGGGAAACTGCAACGATGAATATCAATTTCACGTTGATCTCGCAGGCCGTCTCGTTCGCGATTTTTATCTGGTTTACCGCACGCTTCGTGTGGCCACCGCTGATGAAGGCGGTGGAAGAGCGCCAGAAGAAGATTGCGGATGGGCTCGCGGCCGCAGATCAGGGCCAGCAGCAGCTGGCCCAGTCACAGAGCCGCGCACAGGAAGTGCTCAACGGCGCCAAGCAGCAGAGTCAGGAGCTGGTGGCCAACGCGCAAAAGCGCGCTGACGAGATGATCGAGCAAGCCCGCGCCACCGCGAAGGTGGAAGGTGAGCGCCAGATAGCCTCCGCCCAGGCATCCATCGCTCAGGAAGTCCAGCAGGCCCGCGAAGCCCTGCGCGGACAGGTGGCGGCATTGGCTCTGGCGGGAGCGGAACAGGTCCTGATGCGCGAAGTGGATGCCGAGCGGCACCGCGAAGTGCTCGAAAAACTTGGCGCACGGCTCTAAGCGAAAGCAGACAGATGCAAGAGAACCTCACGGTCGCAAGACCCTATGCGCAGGCTGCCTATGAGCAGGCGCAGTCGGAAGGCGCGCTAGGCGCCTGGTCCGACGCGCTGGCCTATCTGGCCGCTGTGGTGGCGGACGAGGACATGCGGCGGCTCATCCACGACCCCCGGGTCGGGCGTGAGCGCCTTGCAGAAGCCATCCTCGATATCGGAGGCAGCCGTTTCGGCCAGACCTTCCGGAATTTCGTGAAGGTTCTGAGCAGCGCCCAGCGCCTGGAAGTGGCAGGCGAGGTCGCCGAACTGTTCGAGCGCCACCGGGCCGATGCCGAAAATTTTGCGAACGCCGAAATCGTGACGGCCTACCCGCTCACTCCGGAGCAGGAGACCCGAATCGCACAGGCAGTGCAACGCAAACTCGGGCGTGAAGTACGGATTCGCCAGCGGGTGGACCAGAACCTCATCGGGGGTGCGGTGGTCCGCGTGGGTGATTCCGTCTATGACCTGTCGCTCAAGGGCGGCCTGAACCAGCTCGCAAACCTATTCAATTGGAAATGAGCCTGTGCGGCGCGGGCCCCTGAGAGCCCGGCCACCGGCAGGAACGAGGACATCGCATGCAAATCAGCGCTACTGAAATCAGCGAACTCATCAAGAAGAAGATTCAGGAGTTCGATCTGGCGACCGAGGCCCGCACCGAGGGCACCGTGGTCAGCCTGTCCGATGGTATTGCGCGCATTCACGGCCTGTCAGACGTGATGGCGGGTGAAATGATCGAGTTTCCGGGCAACACCTTCGGCCTCGCGCTGAACCTGGAGCAGGACTCGGTCGGTGCGGTGATCATGGGCGAGTACCAGCACATTCGCGAAGGCGATATCGTTCGCTGCACCAAGCGCATTCTTGAAGTGCCGGTCGGCGAGGCGCTGCTCGGTCGCGTGGTGAACGCACTCGGGCAGCCCATCGATGGCAAAGGGCCAGTGGACACCCAGCTTTCCTCGCCCATCGAGAAGATTGCGCCGGGCGTGATCTGGCGTAAATCCGTCTCCCAGCCGGTGCAGACCGGGCTGAAGTCCATCGACGCCATGGTGCCGGTGGGGCGCGGCCAGCGTGAGTTGATCATCGGCGACCGCCAGACCGGCAAGACCGCCGTCGCGGTAGACGCGATCATCAACCAGAAGGGTACCGGCATCAAATGCATCTACGTCGCGATCGGGCAGAAAGCCTCCTCGATCAACAACGTGATTCGCAAGCTGGAAGAACACGGGGCGATGGACCACACCATCATCGTCGCCGCCAGTGCTTCGGAATCCGCGGCGCTCCAGTACATCGCCCCTTACTCCGGCTGCGCCATGGGCGAGTACTTCCGGGATTCCGGTCAGGACGCCCTGATCATCTATGACGATCTCACCAAGCAGGCATGGGCCTATCGCCAGGTGTCATTGCTGCTGCGTCGCCCGCCGGGCCGCGAAGCTTATCCGGGTGACGTGTTCTATCTTCACTCCCGCTTGCTCGAACGTGCCGCGCGCGTGAACGAGGAGTATGTGGAGCGCGAGACCAACGGCAGGGTCAAGGGCAAGACGGGCTCGCTGACGGCGCTGCCCATCATTGAAACCCAGGCCGGTGACGTGTCGGCGTTCGTGCCCACCAACGTGATTTCGATTACGGACGGCCAGATCTATCTGGAAACCAACCTGTTCAACTCCGGCTTCCGGCCCGCCATCAATGCCGGCCTGTCGGTCTCGCGTGTAGGCGGTGCAGCCCAGACCAGCATCATCAAGAAGCTGGGTGGCGGTGTGCGTCTGGCACTCGCGCAGTACCGAGAACTGGCGGCGTTCGCCCAGTTCGCTTCGGATCTTGATGAAGCCACCCGCAAGCAGCTCGACCGCGGCCAGCGCGTGATGGAGCTGATGAAGCAGAAGCAGTACTCGCCGCTTTCGGTGGCCGAGATGGCCGTCTCGCTTTATGCGGTGGACCGTGGTTTCCTCGATGATGTGGAAGTGAAGAAGGTCGGGCCTTTCGAGGCTGCCCTGCACGGATACATGAACAGCGCCAAGGCCGATCTCATGAAGAAGATCAATGATACCGGCGACTTTGGCGCAGACGTCGACAAGGCCTTGAACGAAGCCATCAGCCAGTTCAAGCAGACTCAGACCTGGTAACGCCTGAACCAAGGAATCCCCGATGGCTGTAGGCAAAGAAATCCGGGTCAAGATCGCAAGCGTGCAGAACACGCAGAAGATCACCCGTGCGATGGAGATGGTGGCGACCAGCAAGATGCGCAAGGCGCAGGACCGCATGCGGGCAACCCGTCCGTACGCGGAAAAGATGCGCAATGTGATTGCTCACGTGGCCGAATCCAACTCCGAGTATCGGCATCCTTTTCTGGTGTCGCGCCCGGTGCGCCGCGTGGGGGTCATCGTCGTGTCCACGGACCGTGGTCTGTGCGGTGGCCTCAACTCGAATCTCTTTCGCCAGCTGGTCCAGCAGATCAAGCGATGGCAGGCGGAGCAGGTCGAGTTCGAATTCTGCACGGTGGGACGCAAGGCCGCGCAGTTCTTCCAGCGCATCGGGGGCAAGGTCACCGGCCAGGTCAGCAAGCTGGGTGATCAGCCGCACATCGAACAGCTCATCGGTGCGGTGAAAATCATGCTGGATGCGTACATGGATGGTTCCATCGACCAGATTCATGTGGCTTCCAACGACTTCGTGAACTCGATGACCCAGAAGCCGACCCTGGAGCAGCTCGTGCCGCTGAAGGCGCAGCAAGACAGCTCCCTGCCGTCGCACTGGGACTATATCTACGAGCCTCAGGCGGAAGAGGTCATGGATCACCTCCTGACGCGATACATCGAGTCGCTGGTATACCAGCGCGTGGTCGAGAACATCGCCTGCGAACAGGCAGCGCGCATGGTGGCCATGAAGAGCGCCTCGGACAATGCGGGCAAGCTCATCAAGGAGCTTCAGCTCATTTACAACAAGGCCCGCCAGGCCGCGATCACGAAGGAGATTTCGGAGATCGTGGGCGGCGCGGCAGCGGTTTAGGACGGAGACGCATGATGACGAATGGCAAAGTGGTGCAGATCATCGGTTCGGTGATCGACG
>JBDLQR010000320.1:0-8669 GCA_039800485.1 Pseudomonadota bacterium | reverse complement strand
CGGGCCAGCAGCCGGGACACACGCTGCTCCAGTTGCTCCTTTTCCTGTTTCAGGTCCTGCGCTTGCAGAAAGTATTGCTCCAGCTCTTCCTGAACCTGGTGCAATTGCAGCAGCAGCAGTTCTGATTCCTCTGTCTGCTCGGTGAGCTTGGCCTTTTCAGTCTGAAGCTGTTGCTGCAGGGCGTCTCTTTCTGCGGTTACGCCCTGCTTGGCTTGGGCTTCTGCATCCCGAGCCGCGAGTGCTGCCTGCTTGGCTTGGGCTTCTGCGTCCCGTGCCGCTTTCAGGTCCGAATGTTCTTTTTGCAGCGAGGCAATGGCTGCTGCCCGTTCTTGCGCGAGCTTGGCCTGGGCATCCCGCTCTGCAAGTGCTGCCTGCTTGGCTTGGGCCTCCGCATTCCGCTCTGCGAGTGCTGCCTGTTTGGCCTTGGCCTCTGCCTCACTCGTGTGGCGGGCAGATTTGAGCTCTTCTCTCAACTTGATGACGGCCTGCGCCAGCGCCTCTGTTCCCTCGTGCTCTGCCTCTGCCGGTAGCTGTAGCTGCAGGCGTACCCGTTGCCACACAGCTTGGGTGGCGGCATCTGCTTTCAAGGCTTGTGCAAAGGTGCTGGCGAGCAGCGGATCTGGGGCGGGGAGTGCCTGCGCCAAGGGTGTGTGCTGCTCTTCTGCCGCAGAGAGACTGAGTGATTGCAGCAACGCCGCGGCGGTGGATTCGTTCAGTGCACGGCTTTCCACCAGGTGCAGGCGCCCGGGATGCTGGCGCTGCGCTGCGAGCAGCTTCTCCGTGGTTTGGCGCCATACGGCCAGCACGCCGGCAGCATCGATGGGCGCCTCCGAGCTCTCTTGCGCCAGGGCCAGTTCGTGCGCCGGGCAAGTGATGAGTCCCACAAAGTGGATGGCCGGATCCAGATCCAGCCACAGCTCCAGCAGATGACCGTTGCGACGGTTTGCCCAGCCCCACACGGGTTGAGTTGCATTGGCGATGACGAGATTGCTGATGGAAAGCAGCCACGGTGTGCTCACCGCATGCAGGGCAAGGGGGGGTGGCGCGGCCTTGCCAAACATGCGCGCAAGCCAGGATCTTTTCGCCGGCGGTGGATGAGCAGCATCGTTCTGCGCCATGGGCACGCCGCTCGCAAAGTATCTGTCCACCCAGTCATTGACGGTGCGCACTTCTCCCGCTTCCGAGGGCAGCGCCTGCGCCATGCCATGCTGCCGCAGATAGGCTTCCAGCCCTGCCAAGGGCGCGTGCTGAGTGCCGCCTATGACGACAATCGTCATTGCCTGGCTTTCTTGCGTGTGGCCACTGCGGGCGGCTTTGCGGTTTTTGCGGTTTTCGGGCTGCCCGATGCCTTGCCGGTGGCTGCCGGTGCGGCGCCGCGCTTCTTCACGCCCTTGTTGCCATCCGGGATGAACAGCTTCTTCAGCGCCTCCACCTGCGTGGCCGTGGAGTAGTGGGTCTTCACCAGTGCGCGAGCTGCCTTGGCATCCGCCGCCACTTCTGCCGGCGTGCGATCGAGCGCCCGGCAGGTGGCCTTGACCAGCGCCTTCGCATCGAAGAAATCAAACACATAGGGCTCGCTGCCCGGCGGCAGGATTTCCCGCACGGGTGCCGTATCCGCCGCCACAATGCGCGCGCCGCAGGAAAGCGCCTCCACCGCAGACCAGCTCAGTACAAACGGGTAGGTGAGATAAACATGCGCGCGAGACACCTGCAGCACCGCGCGATACACCTCTGTTGGCGCAAACCCCACCAGGTGCACGCGCTTGGGATCCAGCGACTTGCCCACCTCCTGCATCAGCTGCTGCAGCCAGCTCTTGTGCGCAGAAGGCCCGGGGCCGTAGCTGGGCTCTTCCTTGCCCATGATCACCACATGCGCCTTGGGCCGGGCCTTGAGCAAGGCGGGCAGTGCCCGCATGAACACATGAAACCCACGCAACGGCTCCAGCGAGCGCGAGGCGTAGGTGATGACCTCATCCTCGGCGGTCAGCGTGAGGTTCTTGCCCGCGATGGCGATACTGGCTCGGGGATCCGGCTTGAGCGCCGTCATGTCCACCCCTTCATGGATGACCTGGATACGGTCCCGGGCCCACGCGGGGAAGGTGCTGCGCTGGAATTCCGTCGCCGTCCACAGGGCATCAGAGTCGTTCAGGGCATGCAGGTTGACGCTGTTCTTGAGCCGCAGCCGGTGCAGGGCGGCATCTTCATGCACGGCAAATTCCGGATCGAAGTTGTAGTCCTGTCCTTCTGCCGCATAGAAGTACTCCACATAGCTCACCAGGCGCACCTTGGGCCATATGTCCTTGATGAGCAGCGCCTCGCCCCAACCGGGGTGCGCCACCACCACATCCGGCGTCCAGCCTTTTTTGCGCAGGCCTGTGCAGGCTTCTGCCACGGCTTCTGCGCGCAGCACCTTGGCTTCCATCTCCCGCAGCAGTGGATGCTGGTTCGGCAGTGGCTGATGCAGAAAGCGATAGGTTGCCACCCCTACATTGGGCAGGCTGTCCGTGCGATTGTGCTGGCGCAGGGCAAGTACCTCGTTGCCCTTCTCTGCCGCCAGGGCTTGCGCAATCACGCGAAACTGCGCGGGAAAGTTTTGATGCAGGAACAGATATTTCATTGCTTGCCTTGCACGTGGCGCGGTGGCATGGCCAGACGCGCGTGGCTGTAGGAATCCAGATTGAGATTGGGGTTGTAGTAAGGGTCGTTCACAAGCGCCGTTTGCCAGTGGGCTTGCAAGGCCTGCAGCTCGTGTGCGGCACGTGCGCGCCGCGCGGGCGTGTTGTCTTGCCCGCGGGACATTGATTCCGCATGTTCAAGCACAGCCTCCGCGCACCACAGGCTGCGCTTGCCGCGCGCCTTGAGCTTGAGACAAAGATCAACATCGTTGAAGGCGACGGGATAGGCCGAGGCATCCATGCCGCCCACCTCAAGATAGTCCACTGTGCGCATGACGAGGCACGCGGCAGTGACGGCAGAGACGGTGCGCGTGATGCGATTCATCTGGTGATAGCCGGCATCCTCCGCGCGCCAGAGGTTGCCGATGTGGCCCGCTGCACCGTGCAGGCCGAGCACCACGCCGCCATGTTGCACCATGCCGTTGGGCCACAGCAGCTTGGCACCTGCCGCACCCACCCGCGGCCGATGCAGGCCTCGCACCAGATGCTTCAGCCAATGGCGGTCCATTGCGCGGACGTCGTTATTCATCAAGGCGATCAGCTCCGTGCCCACCATGCGCATCACATCATTGTGCAGGGCTGCATAGTTGAATGCGTGCGGCCAGCGTATCACCCGGATTCCTTCTGCTTCCAGCCTGTTCATGTAGGCAAGTGTTGATGAACAAGTACTCTGGTTATCCACCACCCATACCTTCATGCGGGGATAGTCTGTTTCGCTGAGGCTCTCGATACAGTTGCGCAGCAGGGATTCCCCATCGCGCGTGGGGATGATGACGGTGACTTCCGGCCAGTGCGGTGGGTCATTCACAGACCAACGGCTGGGTTCGTGGTGCGTTGCAGGCTGCCAGTGCTTTAGATCAAAGGACTGCAGCAGGTGGGAACACAGCACATCCGCGCCCGTTGCGTCGGCTTTTTTGAGTGGTGTGCTTGCCGCGAGACCATCGCCGCGCGTGTGTAGGACAAACGGAAGATGGACGATACCTTCCGCGTTGCTGCCGCCCAGTGTGATCACGGCCTGCGTGGGCCAGTCGAGAGGATCAGCAGCAGCATCGGCAAGCAGCGTTCGCGCACACAGAAAACCGTGTGCCAGCAAGGGCAATGACAGGAACGTTTCCGGGCACCAGTCGGGCTTGAACCAGGGCGGCCCTCCACTGCGATCATCCGCATCGCAATAGGTGAGCCGCGCACCCTGCTCCAGGTGATGCAAGCCCATGCAGAGAAGCTCCGGGTGCCATACATCACCCGCAGGCAACACACCCACCCAGGCATGGCGGGACAAGGCCTCCCGCAAGGCCTTGCGCCAGCGGCGAGCGGGCACAGGATGCACTCGGGGGTCTTCGGTGAGGTTAGCGCCCTCCCACACCAAGGCCTCCCAGTGGGTATGACGTTGTGCCAACAAGCTCTGCAAAGAGGCGCTCACAGCGGCCCCCGGCGCTGCATGGGGGCCTATGACAACAAGCACCCGGAGCTTGCTTTGGTGCGCGGGCGGCGTGCCGAAACGCGCTTGCCACGCGGGGTAGTCTGCAAACGGCACGGACGCTGGCTCATGTGCTGCGCGGTGCCCCAGCATCAGCGAGAGGAGAGTCTTGTCTGCGGGTGCGATGGGCAGCGTTGCCACCCATGTCTGCGCTTCGCCCGGCATCCACACTTCAAAAGGGGAGCCCGGCAGTTCGCGCCCGGCGCTGGTGAGCACTTTCACCGAATGCCGTTGGCCATCGGCCAGCGACAAAGGCAGCGACAGCGAGAAATACAGACTGCCCTGGGGCGCGCCCTGCGCTTCTTCCTGGGGATACACCGGCCTCGGCTCGGCGTTGGCAATGCAACGATGCTCGACAAAGGCCAGCACGCGCTCGGGACCGGTGGCAAACGCCTCCGGCAGGAACCAGCCTTCCACAGCGAGCGCGTGATGCTGTACCGCAGCCCAGAGGTGGTCTGGCGCGGCTGCGGGCGCCATGGCGGCCGGGTAGATCTCGCCCTGTAACCAGGAGTGGGCCAGGCGCGCATCCCTGTTTGCGATGCGGGCCTTGAGGCATCCAAAAGTGGCGAGGCGCTCATCGCCCAGATGGAAGATGAACCCCCGCTGCCGATGCTGCGGGGAGGGGAGCGGAATGTCTGCCGGCAGCACCATGCAGCTTCTGGCGAGTGCGATCACCGTGCCGTCACCCTCCAGCTCGATGACCAGAGGTTCGCCTGCCGGATCCATCGCCCAGCCATACACCACGCCCTGCTCGGCACCGAGCAGCACTCCGCAAGAGCCCTCGCCGCGCTGCTTGCTCATGCAGCTCGCGCCTCCAGGGTCGCGCGAAGGTGCTCCAACGCTGCGCGGTCGAAGTACGCCTTGGAGCAGCTCCGCGCAAGCGTGCAGATATGTCCATCCTCACTCAAAGCCGGCTCTCCCAGGGCATCGATTTGCAGCACATCCAGCAGGTGCTCTGCTTCTTTGGCATCGAACGGCCCGGGCAGTTCCACACAGGGATGATTCGCAAGCCCGGCCAGCGCCGCGGAGTCGCCGAGAAGGATGAGGCGCAGCGGAAGGCCGCGGGCCGTCACGACCTTCGCGAGAGATTCGACCAAGGCGAGCCCTGCGGGATCTGCCACCTGCAGAAACCCCAAACGTTTTGGCAATACCTGTGTGCACGTTGTATGCGGGGCATGGATGTTCTGGCCAAAGCGTGCGCTGAGCCGAGTGGCAAGCGCCGGGCTGGCTGCCTCGATCTGCTGGCTGTGCGCGAGATCCTCACGCACCGCTTCGCGCCAGGTGGCGAGACTCCCGGTGCCGCGCTGCAGGGCGCCGTGATGGGCGACGCACGCCATGCAATCTTCCACCGCATCAGGCTCCTCGCAGTGCCGGTGTGGCGTGCGGGCAGCATGACGGCGGGGACAGTAACCGGAGGCATCCACCAGCTGTGCCTCGCGCCGGCCGGGCAGCGGGGCGAGCAGGTCCATGAGTGTGGCAGGCCAATCTGCATAGGTGAGCCGGCAGAGCACGGCAAAACCCGCTGAAGCGAGTGCTTCTATCATCGTGGTGGCGTCGCGTGGCCACTGCCAGCGAATCTCGGCAATCACCGGCACACCACGCGCGTAAAGCCGGATCTCCTGCAGACGCCCGTTTCTCCAGAAAGGCGCTAGCAGCCAGAAAGGCTCTGTGGCGAACTGCTCCTGTCTGCGTAGCGTGACTTCATCCCCAAGCAGCAGACGCGCGCCGCGCGCCGCGCCGTCCGCCAACGCGGCCTGCTGCAACTCATGGAATGTGCCTTCAAAAGGTCGCGCGGCGAGAAAGGCCTGGTAAGCAAGCTCATGCTCGGGGAACAGCTGACTGATGAGCCGCAGGTTCTGCGCCGCAAGCGTGCGACGGCTCTCGCGGAAACTCTGTGCGCCTTCGTGCGCGACGTAGCTGTCCAGCGCCACCACATTTCGCCAGCCGTGGCGCTGCAGGCGCAAGGAATATTCGGTGTCTTCGCCGTATCCCCGCTCGGTCAGTGTTTCGTCGAGCAAGCCCACCGCCGCCAGTGCGTCACCCTTGAGATACCAGCAGAACCCGACAGCCGCCGGAATCTCAGCCGCTTGCCCATGGCAACGCTTGGAGAGCTGCAGACAAATCACGCGCTGGGTGATGAGGTCCGGCATGGGGTTGGCCTGCATGGGCTTTGGCACGCTCAGGAGCTCTGCATGATTTGAAAGCGGATTCACTGCGCCGATATCCGGTGCACTGGCGGCCACGCGCACCAGGCGATCTGCCCAGTGGTCGGTGACCACCGTGTCGCTGTTGAGGATGACAACATCCCGCGCGCCGATTGCACGCAAACCGGTGTTCACCGCGGCGACATAGCCGCCATTGATGGGTCGTCGCAGCAGGGTTATCTCACCCGCTTGTGCCTTGGCTTGCAGCCATCCGCGCAGATCCGTTTCTGTGCTGGCGTCGTCCACCACCAGCACCTTCAGCGGCACCCGGTTCTGGCTTGCAAACACGGAGTTCAGGCAGCGCTGTACGGCACGAAAAGCGCCGTACACCGGCACCAATACCCACAGAAAGGGAGACTCCTGCGGCGCTCGCACGGCCGGTGGGCACTGCTCCGGCCCCATGCGGATGATGAGAGGCGAGCCGGCAAGCGGCACACCGCCCATGCACGCGCGTGCAAGAGTGGCGTCAGGCGGCAGATCGATGCTCAGGCGAAAAGCTGCGCCGGCCGCGCGGGACTCGTGGGTCAGCTGGCGGAACTGGCCATCGACTTCAAGTTCAAGGGTGACGGAGGGATTGCTTGCAACACCCTCGATGAGCAGTGTGCCACCGCTGCGCGACAACCGGCCGGGGGCTGTCGCCGTCTCTTCATTGACGGGTGTGTGAGCGGAGGAATCAGCGAGCCGGCGTTGGAGTAAGCGAGCAGTGGCGGCCAGCGCGGGATCTTCCTGCGCTGCCCGGTGCAGCAACCAGCGGGCGTCTTCTGGCTGGTGTTGTTCCAGGGCTGCCCACGCGGCGGCGAGTGCGCCGGTGGGTGTCATGCCGGTCTGCAGCCAGCGCTCGCGAGTGAAGCGACTGTTCACGCGCGAGGCCCTGTGCAGACCGTGCGGGTGACAGGAAGTCTGCCACCCGCAAGGCTGGGGGTTGTTGGGTTAGAAGTCCGGATCCGCGAGGAAATCGGCGAGACCAACCAGGATCTTGCCCCCCGGATTTGCAGCGCCGTCGTTGTCGTAAATGAAGCTTTCGACATTCGTGACATTCAGGACCGCACCGGTGTCCAGGGTGATCTCGAGCACGCTGCCCACCAGGACAGCCTCGCTGATGACCACTTTGCTGAGGTCGAGGACGTCCGAGTCTCTGCCTCCGTCGATGAACACACTATCTCCATTGGCAGAAGCATCCACGATGAGATTGTCGAACCCATCGCCACCCTTGACGGTATCGCTGCCGCCGCCCGTGTACAGGATGTCGTCCCCGATTCCACCCTCCATGGAATCGTTGCCTGCCCCGCCGAACATCCGGTCGTTTCCGCTGCCACCAAACAGGGTGTCATGACCAGTGCCGCCGAAAACCGTGTCGTGGCCGGCACCACCGAAGACGAGGTCGTTACCGGTGCCTGCGGAAACGGTATCCGCGCCGGCACCCGCATTGATGGTGTCGTTACCGTCACCGCCGATGACATTGTCGTTGCCCCCGCCGGCAAAAATTGAGTCGTGCCCCAAGCCACCGGCGATGGTGTCGTTGAAGGCACCCGTAACGATTGAGTCATCCCCACCCCCTGCCTGCACTGCCAGTGAACGCGTACCGGTGAGGCTGTCGCTGCCTCCGCCCAGCATCACCACACCCTTGAAGGATGCGGTATCGATGGTTACCGGTGCGGTGCCCAGAAAACGGATGATGTCCAAGCCGGCCTGTGCAGCACCCGGCAGTTGGTTGAGGTTTACCTGACCGCCCTGAGGATCCAGGTTGAAGGTCAGGATATCCAGGTTGGTTACACCCGCCAGAGGACTGACGTCCGGGGTGGTCAGCGGCTGGCGCAAGGCCTTGAGGAGCAGTTTGTTGCCGTCCGGGTCCGCAAAAATCACCCTGTGGAGGGCCTCGCGTACGAAGGGATCGAGCACGATCCCTTGTGCGTAAGTGGCTTTGGAGAAGTTCGAGTAATTAGACATGTCAGCGTCCTTTCCGTGGATCCAGCTGACAGGATCTTAATTGCGAACTTCGTCACATAATATGGGGAGAAATCCCGATTAGTTCCGGAATTTTTCCCCAATTTATAGGCCTTTTCTTACCCTCCCCTCAGGTCTCTCGCTGCTCACCTCAGCAACAAGGCACGGGTCAGAAGTCCGGGTCCGCCAGGAACTGCGTCAAGCCCACCGTCACCGCACCGCCCGCGGCAGCGCCGTTGTTGTCGTAGATGAACAGTTCCACGCTCTGGACCTGAATGATGGCCCCGGTGTCGAGGGTGATTTGCAGGGTGCCGCTCGACAACTGGGCGCCGGTGATGACCACTCCAAAGAGGTCCAGGCTGTCTCTGG
>JBDLQR010000319.1:0-4892 GCA_039800485.1 Pseudomonadota bacterium | reverse complement strand
TGGAGGCCGTAGCTGCCGTCGGCGACAAGGAGCGGGTGATTGCGGGCGCGGATTGCGGCTTCGGCACGTTCGCGGGCTGGGAAATGGTGGCGGCTTCGGTCGTCTGGAAAAAATTCGAGGCTCTCGCAGAAGGCGCGCGTCTGGCGTCACGCCAGCTCTGGGGTCGTTGAGGAACACCGCACATGCAGCACATCTACCGCCACATCCAGGCCGACCCCAGATTCCACGAACTGGAACGCAAGCGCGGCCGCTTCGGCTGGACGCTTGCGCTCATCGTGCTGGCGAATTGTCTGTGGTACATGGGGGCAACAGCGTTCTTCCCTGAACTGGCCTTCGCAAGATTCTGGGGTGAGCCCATCGCGGAGGGTGGCTCCACGACCTGGGGTATCGTCATCGGCTTTGTGCAGACCGCGGTCTTCATCCTCCTGGTCGGCCTCTACATCTACCGGGCCAATACCGAGTTCGACAACCTGAAGGACGCCATCGTCGCCGACGCCAGGCGCGCTGCCGGAGAATAAGTTTCCATGCCTTTGAACGCCCGCCTGCTGGTACTGCTCGCCGGTACCATCCTCCCCCTCGCGACTTTTGCCCAGGCACCTGCCCCCAAGCGGGAACTGAACACCATCGCCATCGGCATGTTCGTGGTGTTCGTGTTGATCTCGCTGGGCATCACTTTCTGGGCGGCACGCCGTACCCGCTCCACCAGTGACTTCCTGGCCGCAGGCGGGCGCATCTCCGGTTTCCAGAACGGGCTGGCCATCACTGGCGACTGGGTCTCCTCCGCGGCGTTGATGGGAATCGCCGCGCTCATCTACAGCACCGGTTTCGACGGACTGATTTACAGCGTGGTGCCGTTCGGCGCGTGGCCGCTCATGATGTTCCTGATGGCTGACCGCCTGCGCAATCTTGGCAAATACACCATTGCCGACATCGTGTCCGTGCGTTTTGCCCGCATCCCCATGCGTACCTTGATCTCACTGTCCAGCCTGGTCTTTGTCGTTGGCTATCTCATCGTGCAGATGGTAGGCGCGGGCACACTCATCTCGAATCTCTTCGGCATCGACTACACCGCCGCCCAGGTCATCATCGGCATCCTCATCGTGCTGTATGTGGCCTTCGGCGGCATGATTGCCACCACCTATGTGCAGCTTGTGAAAGCGGTGCTGTTGCTGTCGGGCGCGTCGTTCATCTGCTTTGCTGCCCTGTTCCACTTTGACTGGTCGGTGGACAGTCTCTACGCGGGCGCCATCAGCAATCATCCGCAGGGCATCAGGATCATGCAGCCCGGTGGTTTGCTGACCGACCCGGTCTCGGCTTTTTCCTGCGGACTGATGCTGTTGCTGGGCGGCGCCGCCATGCCCCATGTACTGATGCGCTTCTTCACGGTACCGGACGCACGCCAGGCACGGCTTTCGGTCTTTTACGCCGCGAGCTTCATCGGCTACTTCTATCTGCTGACGTTCGTGATTGGCTATGCCGCGATCGCCATGGTGATGAAGGATCCCCGCTTCCTCGACGCCAATGGGCTCATCACGGGCGGCCCGAACATGGCCGCGATCCATCTGTCCGAGGCAGTCGGTGGCAGCTTCTTCCTGGGCTTCATTTCAGCGGTGGCCTTCGCGACCATCGTGGCGGTGGTGGCGGGTCTCACGATCGCAGGTGCCTCGGCCATCTCGCATGACCTCTATGCCAACATCTTCCGCCACGGCAAGGCCACGGATGATCAGGTGGTCAAGGTCTCGCGCATCTCCGCGGTGTGTCTTGGTGCCTTCGGTGTGGTGCTCGGCATCGCATTCAAGGATCAGAACATCGCCTACATGATCACCATTCCGTTCACCGTGAGTTCCTCCGTGTTCTTCCCGATCCTTTTCCTGTCCATGTACTGGCGCGGGCTCACCACGCGCGGCGCAGTGACCGGGGGTGCAGTGGGACTTGGTCTCGGTGTGATCCTGCTGTTCCTGGGCCCCACCATCTGGGGTGAAATCCTCGGCCACGGCGAGGGCATCTTCCCCTACAAGTATCCGGCGCTGTTCACGATCATCGCCTCGTTCCTGACAATGATCGTGGTTTCCAAGCTCGACGACAGTCCCCGCGCCAAACGCGAACGCGCAGAGTTTGATGACCAGTTCGTACGCTCCCAGACCGGAGTCGGGGCCGAAGCACCTGCGCAGCACTGACTTCGGACGCGGTCTTCCCCATGGACGCCTTGCACGCGCGGATCTCCCGCAATCCCGCCTTCCACGCCCTCCAGGCGCGGCGCAGCCGTCTGGCCTGGACGCTGTGCGCGGGCGTGCTTGCCGCGTACTACGGGTTCATCCTGATGATTGCCTACGCTCCCGATATCTTCCAGAAGCCCTTGCATACGGGGACCAGCATCACGCTCGGCGTGGCCTGGGGAGCGGCCGTGGTCGTCATCAGTGTCGGCCTGACCGGCGTGTATGTCTGGCGGGCGAACCGGGAGTTTGATCACCTGAACGCCCGGATCCTCGAGGAGGCACACCGTGAGCCTCTGGCCTAGGCTTGCTGCGCCTGTGGCGCTCGCGGCACCCTTTGCCGCGCAGGCCGCAGAACCTGGCAAGGGGCTCAATCCCGTGGCAGTCGGCATGTTCATGGTGTTCGTCGCGGTGACGCTCGCCGTGACTTTCTGGGCGGCGCGCCGCACCCGCACCACACGTGATTTCTTCGCCGCCGGCGGGCAGATCTCCGGTTTCCAGAACGGGCTCGCCATTGCCGGAGACTTCATGTCTGCGGCGACCTTCCTCGGCGTGACTGCGCTCATCTTCGACTTTGGGTTCGACGGACTGATCTACGTAGTAGGTGGCATCGCCGGTTGGCCAATCGTGCTCTTTCTGCTGTCCGAGCGGCTCAAGAATCTTGGCAAGTTCACCTTCGCCGATGCCGTCTCCATGCGCCTCGCCTCCACCCCGCTCAGGACCCTGGCGGCCACTGGCTCGCTCTTTGCGGTCGTGCTTTACCTCATTGGCCAGATGGTGGGTGCGGGCAAACTCATCGAAGTGCTTTTCGGTATCGAGTATCAGGCGGCCGTCGTCACCATCGGTGTGCTGATGGTGCTGTACGTCAGCTTCGGCGGCATGATCGCCACCACCTGGGTACAGATCATCAAGGCCACGCTCCTGCTGGCCGGCGGCAGCGTGCTGTCGTGGCTGGTGATGCAACGTTTCGGTTTTTCGTTTGATGCCCTGCTGCGCGAGGCAACCCTGCATCATGCGCAAGGCGATGGCATGCTGCGGCCCGGGCTGATGACCCATGACCCCGTCTCGATCCTGTCGCTGGGTACCACGCTCGTCCTGGGCACGGCCGGACTGCCACACATCCTGATGCGGTTCTTCACGGTGCCGAGTGCCGTGGAAGCGCGACGCTCGGTGTTCTTTGCCACCGGTTTCATCGGCTACTTCTATCTGCTCATCTTCGTGCTGGGTTTTGGCGCCATCGCGCTCGTGACGCGCGAGGCCGGTTATTTTGATGCGGCGACCGGCAAGCTCATCGGCGGTGGCAACATGGCTGCCATCCATCTCTCCCATGCCGTGGGGGGCGATGTGTTCCTGGGCTTCATCTCTGCCGTCTGCTTTGCCACCATCCTGGCGGTGGTCTCCGGCCTTACGCTGTCCGGCGCATCCGCCATCTCGCATGATCTCTACACGAATGTCTTCCGTCCGCACGCAACCGAGCAGGAAGCCGTGCGGGTATCAAAGATTGCAGCGTTGGGACTGGGCGCACTGGCGGTGATGCTGGGCCTGTTGTTCGAAGCACAGAACGTGGCCTACATGGTCCTGCTCGCCTTCTCGATCGGTGCGAGCGTCAACTTTCCGCTCTTGTTCTTTGCGATGTACTGGAAGGACTTCACCACACGGGGCGCCCTGCTCGGGGGCGTCATGGGGCTTACGGTTGCCGTAGGTGGCATCGTCTTCGGCCCCACGGTGTGGGTGGATCTGCTGGGCCACGAGAGCCCGCTGTTTCCCTGGAAATACCCGGCACTCTTTGCACTCGCCGCGTCCGTGACCGGCAGCGTCGTAGGCTCGCTCAGCGATCGCGGGCCACGAGCCGCCCGTGAGCGCGCGGCTTTTGCGGCCCAGTACGTGCGGTCTCAGACAGGATTGGGGGCGGAAGGGGCCAGCGTCCACTGACGAGGCCCCCTCCCGGAGCAGGTCGCTCAGCGCTTGAACAGGCCGATGAGGCTGGCTTTTTCCAAGGTGTGGAAGTTCAGGTAGAAGCCGAGGATGGCCGAGGTGGTCTTGGCGCTCACCGGAAGTTGCGCGAGGCTCACCGCGTGCACCGTGAAGATGTAGCGATGCACATTGTGCCCTTCCGGTGCGCAGGGGCCACCGTAGCCCGGCTCACCAAAATCCGTCATCACCTCCACCGCGCCCGCAGGCATCTTGCCGGCTTTGGGGTCTCCCGCACCCAAGGACAGTGAACGTACTTCCGCCGGAATGTTCGCCACTGCCCAATGCCAGAAACCGCTGCCCGTCGGAGCATCGGGGTCATAGCAGGTCACGGCAAAACTCCGCGTGCCCTCCGGTACGTTTTGCCAGCTCAGCTGAGGTGACAGATTGTTGCCCTTGCAGCCGAAGCCATAGGCTTCCGACAGCACATGCTGCGGTCCCAGGAAGTCACCTTCCTGGAAGTTCTCGCTCGTCAGTATCAGACCCATCTCGATGTCTCTCCTGCCCGCTCAGCCCGCACGCAAGGCGGTGAGGACTTCATCCAGCATCTTCTTGGCATCGCCAAAGAGCATGCGATTGTTTTCCTTGTAGAAGAGCGGATTGTCCACGCCGGCGTAGCCGGAGGCCATGGAGCGCTTCATCACGATGGAGGTGCGAGCCTTCCAGACCTCGAGCACCGGCATGCCGGCGATGGGGCTGGTCGGGTCG
>JBDLQR010000318.1:0-4174 GCA_039800485.1 Pseudomonadota bacterium | reverse complement strand
AACATCTGTCGCGACAGGCCGCACCCGAAGCGCGCACTTTCGTGGCACTGAATGCCGCAGCTGCGCCAGACGGCCTGCATGTTGAAGTCGCGCCCGGCACGCAACTGGAAAAACCACTCCTGGTGATCTTTGCCACGATAGGCGCCGGCACACCGACACTGGTGTCGCCGCACCTCCACCTGCAGGCCGGCCGCCACAGCCGCATCGATCTTGTTGAACTGCACCTCACACAGGGTGAAGGCTCGACCCTCACCAACGCCCATACTCGCGTGGACACGGGCGATGGCGCCTCTGTGTCCCACTACCGTGCGGTGTGGGAAGGCAGTGAGGGCTCGCACATCGGCTCCGTGCAGATCAACGTGGGCCGGGACAGCCGGGCCGAGAACTTCTCGCTGGTTCTGAGCGGCCGCATGGTGCGGGTGGACATCGACGGTGTCCTCGCCGCACCTGGAGGTGAGCTCAAGTTGAATGGCGTGTTCGTCGCGGGCCCGAATCAGCATGTGGACCATCACACCCGGGTTGATCATGCGGCCAGCCATACGACCAGTGATGAGGTCTACAAGGGCATTGCAGACGGCAACGGCCGCGGTGTGTTCAACGGCCGGGTGCTTGTGCGCGAGGGCGTGGAAAAGGTGGTCGCCACCCAGGCCAGCAACAATCTGCTGCTTTCCTCCGACGCCGAGATCGACGCCAAGCCGGAACTCGAAATCTACGCCAACGATCTGCGCTGCGCGCACGGCGCCACGGTCGGCCAGCTCGATGACGACAGCCTCTTCTATCTCCGCTCCAGAGGGGTGCCGGCAGTCGAAGCGAGAGCCTTGCTCATCTACGGTTTCGTGCAGAGTCTCGTGGAGAGCATCCCTCACCCAGCCTTGCAGGCATTGGTGACCGCGCGGTTTGCGGAAGCAAATCCGGCGCTGGCGAAACTGCTTGCGGGAGATTACACATGAGCAGCCTGGCCGAAGCCATCGCCTACCCTTCTGCATTTGTCGTGGAACGGGTGAGAGCGGATTTTCCGATTCTGGACACCCGCATCAACGGCCGTCCGCTGGTCTATCTGGACAACGCAGCCACGACCCACAAGCCGCGTGCGGTGCTGGATGCCATCGAGCATTTCTACGCGCATGACAATGCCAACATTCACCGTGGCGTGCACACCCTGAGCCAGCGGGCAACAGCGGCTTTCGAGGGTGCGCGGGAAAAAGTGGCTGGCTTTCTGAATGCGGCAGAGTCTTGTGAGATCATCTTCACGCGCGGGACTACCGAGGCCATCAATCTGGTTGCGCAGAGCTATGCCCGCAGCCGCCTGGTGGCGGGTGATGAAGTACTGATCGGGGAAGCCGAACACCATGCCAATATCGTCCCCTGGCAGATCCTGCGCGAGCAGCTCGGCATCGTGCTGAAAGTGGTGCCGGTCAACGACGCCGGCGAACTCGAACCGGAAGCCATCGCTGCCCGTGTCACCGCCCGCACGCGCCTGCTCGCCTTCGGTCATGTCTCCAACGCCCTGGGCAGCATCAATCCCGTGCAGGAAATCGTGGCGCAGGCTCGCAAGGTGGGTGCCAAGGTGCTGCTGGACGGCGCACAGGCCGTGGCGCACGGGCGGGTGGACGTGCAGGCGCTGGATTGTGACTTCTACGCATTTTCCGGCCACAAGCTGTTCGGACCCACCGGGATCGGTGTGCTTTACGGAAAGCGTGCGCTGCTGGAGGAGATGCCGCCTTATCAGGGCGGCGGCGACATGATCAAGACGGTGACCTTCGAGACCACGGAATATGCGGACCTGCCGCACAAGTTCGAAGCCGGCACGCCGCACATCGCGGGCGGCGTCGGGCTCGGTGCCGCGATTGATTATTTCCTGTCACTCGACCTGGCCGGCGCGCTGGCTCATGAACAGGATTTGCTGGCCTATGCCACAGCCCGCGCTGCTGAAATGCCGGGTCTGCGCATCATCGGCACCGCGCGCGAGAAGGAGGCAGTGTTGTCCTTCCTCATCGACGGCCTGCATCCCCAGGATATCGGCGTATTGCTGGACAGTCAGGGGGTTGCCATCCGGACCGGGCACCACTGTGCAATGCCCGTGATGCAACGCTTTGGCGTGCCGGGCACCGCGCGGGCATCGTTCGCTTTCTACAATACCCGACAGGAAGTCGATGTGTTCTTTGCGGCGCTGGAAAAGGCGCGCCGCATGCTCGCCTGACCACCACCTCCAAAGCCGAGACGGAAGAAGGGTAGACCCCATGACTTCGCCGCAAGATTTTACCCGCCCCATCGAGCTCACGCGCGATTGCGCGGCCGTGCTCATTCCCCAAGGCACCCGGATCACCCTGGAGGCAGGCACGACGGTCTTCGTCACCCAGGCCCTGGGGGGCTCGGTCACCGTGAATGTGAATGGCAATCTTGCCCGCATCCCCTCCAGCGAGCTCGATGCGCTCGGCATGACACCGGAGCACCTGCCGGCTGCGGAAGCGATGGAAGGCGACGGCAAGGTGGATGAAAGCCTGGTCTGGGAGCAGTTGCAGACCTGCTATGACCCGGAGATCCCCATCAACATCGTCGAGCTGGGTCTGATTTATCGTTGTGAAATCAAGCCTTTGGCCGAGGGTGGGAATGTCGTCGAAATCGACATGACCCTCACTGCCCCGGGCTGTGGCATGGGCCCGATTCTGGTCGATGATGTCGCGGATAAGGTCCGGCAAGTGCCGAACGTGACGGACGTGAAGGTTGAGCTCACCTTCGATCCCCCCTGGTCCTCGGAGCTGATGTCCGAGGCTGCCCGCCTGCAGACCGGTCTCTACTGAGCCTGTCCTCTCCCCGGAGACCCGGCGGACGTCCGCCGGGTGCTGGGCTTTTGTGCACAGCACCCAATATAATGGTGTGCTTTTCAATGCCTTATGCAAATTCCAGGAGCTTCTGATCCATGGCCATCGAGCGCACCCTTTCCATCGTCAAGCCCAGCGCTGTCCGCGACAACCACATTGGCGGCGTTCTCGCCAAACTCGAAGCCGCCGGGCTCAGGATCATCGCCGCCAGAATGCTCAAGCTGACACCAGAGCAGGCCGGCAACTTCTATGACGTGCACCGTGCACGGCCGTTCTTCCAGGAACTCGTGGACTTCATGACCTCCGGCCCCGTGCTGGTGCAGGTGCTGGAGGGCGAGGATGCCATCGCGAAGAACCGTGAAGTGATGGGCGCCACCGACCCGGCCAAGGCCGCACCCGGCACCATTCGCGCGGAATTCGGCAAGGATATCTCCGAGAACGCGGTCCACGGCTCGGATGCGCCGGAAACCGCGGCGGTGGAAATCGCCTTCTTCTTTGCAGGCAGCGAGCTCTGCCCACGCTGAGCCCCATGTCGGACGCGCCAGTCAATCTGCTCGATTTCGATCCGCAAGGATTGGCGCAGTACTTTGCGTCGGTGGGGGAGCGCCCCTACCGCGCCACCCAGATCGTCAAGTGGGTCCACCAGCAGGGTGTGATCGACCTCGATGCCATGACCAACCTCAGCCGCACGCTGCGTGAGCGGCTTGCCGCGGAGACCGTTTTCCGACTGCCCGAGATCCTGACTGTGCAGGAGTCGGACGATGGCACGCTGAAATGGCTGCTGCGTGTGGACAACGGCAACTGCATCGAGACTGTCTACATCCCGGAAGCTGAGCGCGGCACGCTTTGTGTTTCCTCCCAGGTCGGCTGTGCGGTCAACTGCAGCTTCTGCGCCACGGCCAAGCAGGGCTTCAGCCGCAACCTCTCCACTGCCGAAATCATTGGTCAGGTCTGGATCGCGGCCCGTCACCTGGGTCAGAACCCGAAGACCCACCGCCACATCACCAATGTAGTGATGATGGGCATGGGCGAGCCGCTGATGAACTTCGAGCGGGTGGTGCCCGCCATGCGCCTGATGCTGGACGACAGCGCCTACAACCTCGGCCGGCGCCGCGTCACCTTGAGTACAGCAGGCATGGTGCCCGGCATGGACAGGCTCCGCGAGGAATGCCCGGTCAGTCTTGCCGTGTCCTTGCACGCACCGGAAGATGCCTTGCGTGACGTGCTCGTGCCGCTCAACCGCACTTACCCGCTGGCCGAATTGCTGGCGGCCTGCAAGCGCTATGTGGCGGACAGCCCGCATGATCAGATCACCTTCGAGTACGTGATGCTCGATGGCGTGAACGACAGTC
>JBDLQR010000317.1:0-3077 GCA_039800485.1 Pseudomonadota bacterium | reverse complement strand
TTCGACGCTGGGCGTGCGCCGTATCGCTTGACGCTGCTCAGGCGTACTGCAACCAGCGGCGGAGAAGGGCGGTCACGGCCTGCGGCTGTTCGAGGGTGGAAAGATGTCCACACTCCTCAACGACTGCCAGTTCGCTGCCGGGAATGGCCGCGGCCATTTCCTCATGGAGCTCGACGGGAGTGAGAGCGTCCTCACGGCCGCAGATGAGCAAGGTGGGCAGTCCATAGGCCCCGAGGACCGGGCGACGATCGGGGCGCCCGATGATGGCTTGAGATTGGCGCAGGAAAGCGGCGGCGCCCACGCGCATGGCCATGGTTGCCACGCGGGAAACGAGATCATCGTCATGCAGGCAGGAAGGATGCACCAGGGCGGGCATCAGGAGGGGCATGATTTCGGTGAAACGTCCCTGCTCGGCGAGCGCCATCAGCTCGCGGCGCCTGCCGATCTGGGCTGGTGTGTCTGCGCGGGCATTGGTGCCGATGAGTGCCAGCTTTTCCACCCGCTCCGGCGCAAGTGCCATGACTGCGTGTGCGATGTAGCCGCCCATCGATAGACCGGCCAGCGCGAAGCGCGGTGGCGCGGTGGCCAGAATGTTCGCGGCCAGATCATCCATGTTGTCTGCCGCGGAGGTCTCTGCAATCCGGCAGTCGGCGATATCCGACAGGTGTCGGGTCTGGTGAGCCCACAGCTCGGCGTCGCACATCAGGCCGGGAATCAGTACCAGGGTGGACATGGCAGGGCTGGGCGGTTCCGTGAGGAAAGCCCGAGGATAGCAGCGGGCGTCATGGAGAGCGACCTTGGGCCGTGGCTGCGGCTGGCGGTCGAGAGGTCAATTTGTCACTATTGGACCCGCAGCCAAGCCCGCCCGCTCCGCACTTTTCCACAGGACTCCGACGCATGCGCACCGAAAAGACGCTTACCGAATTCATCATCGAGGAACAGCGCCGGTTGCCCGCCGGCACGGATGGATTCACGGCGTTGCTCAACGATATCCGGCTGGCGTGCAAACGTATTTCCTACCTCATCGGCAAGGGTGCGCTGGCGGGTGCGCTCGGGAATGCGGGCACGGACAACGGACAGGGCGAAGCGCAGATGAAACTCGATGTGCTCGCCAATGACATCTTCCTGCGCACCAACGAATGGGGTGGTTACCTCGCCGGCATGGTTTCGGAGGAACTGGACGAGCCCTATGTCATCCCGTCGCAATATCCGCGGGGACGTTATCTGCTGGTGTTTGATCCCCTGGACGGCTCATCGAACATCGATGTCAATGTCTCGGTGGGCAGCATCTTCTCGGTGTTGCGCTGCCCTGACGGGGTCACGGAGCCCTCGGTAGAAGATTTTCTCCAGCCAGGCTCGCAGCAGGTCTGCGCCGGGTATGCCATCTACGGTCCCGCCACCATGCTGGTCATCACGCTGGGGCGCGGCGTGCATGGCTTTACCCTGGATCGGGAAATCGGCGAGTTCATCCATACCCATCCCAATCTCACGATCAGCGAAGAAACCCGTGAGTTCGCCATCAACGCGTCCAATGCACGCTTCTGGGAGCCGGCGGTGAAGCGTTACGTGGACGAGTGTCTGGCGGGTCGCAGCGGACCACGCGAGAAGGATTTCAACATGCGCTGGATTGCCTCCCTGGTCGCGGAGACCCACCGCATCCTCATGCGCGGCGGTGTGTTCATGTATCCCCGTGACACCAAGGATCCCAGCAAGGCAGGGCGCTTGCGTCTGCTTTACGAGGCCAACCCCATCGGCTTTCTCATCGAGCAGGCGGGTGGCCGTGCGAGCACGGGTTATGGACCCATCCTGGAGGAGCAGCCGCAGGATCTGCATCAGCGCATCGGATTCATTTTCGGCTCCAGGCGTGAAGTGGAAACCCTGGAGCGTTACCACCAGGCGCATCCTGGCGAGTTCGGCAACCCGCTCTTTGCCAACCGCGGATTGTTCCGCGAGCAGGGGGCACGGTGACCGCGCTGGCCAGCGGCGCGACTGAGGCCTGATGTCAGCGCTGCACCCCATTGTGGCGGTGACCGGTTCTTCCGGCGCAGGCACCACGGCCATCACGCGGACCTTCGAGGAGATCTTCCGCCGCGAGAACATCTCTGCTGCCTTCGTCCATGGCGACAGTTTTCATCGTCACGACCGCCAGGAGATGCAGCTGCGCATGGCCGAAGAGGCGGCACGGGGGAATGCGCACTTCAGCCATTTCGGACCGGCCAGCAACCTCTTTGCGGAACTCGAAGGGCTCTTCCGTCAGTACGCGGAAACCGGCTCAGGGCGTACCCGGCATTATCTCCATACCGACCATGAAGCCGCGCACCATGGACAGGCAGCAGGCACGTTCACGCCCTGGGAGGATCTGCCGCACGACAGCGATCTGCTGTTCTACGAAGGGCTGCACGGCGGGGTCGTGAATGAGGATGTGAACATCGCACAGTACCCCGACCTGCTCATCGGTGTGGCACCGGTCATCAACCTCGAGTGGATTCAGAAACTGCACCGCGACAAGTCCTTGCGCGGCTACACCACGGAAGCTGTGACCGATACCATCCTGCGCCGCATGCCGGATTATGTGCATTACGTGGTCCCGCAGTTCTCCCACACGCATATCAATTTCCAGCGCGTGCCGATCGTGGATACTTCGGATCCCTTCGCGGCGCGGCATATCCCGAACCCGGATGAGTCCTTCCTGGTCATCCGCTTCGCAAACCCCAGAGGCATCGATTTTCCCTATCTCATGTCGATGCTCCAGGGATCTTTCATGTCACGTGCCAACACCATCGTCTGCCCTGGCGGCAAGATGGACCTGGCCATGCAACTCATCCTCACACCCATGCTGTGGCGGCTGATGGATCGTCGCAGGCAGGCAAAAGCCTAGTCGACAGACAATACGCCTGTGTGGCACACGTCTCCGCACGCCACGCAGCGGCCCAAATTTTTTGAGAGTACCCAATCATGGCAGATCATTCAGATACCCGGAGCATGGCGCTCTACTGCGATTTCGAGAATGTGGCGCTTGGCGCCAGGGATGCGAAATACGCCCGCTTCGATATCGGAAAAATCCTTGAGCGCCTGCT